>NZ_JSYD01000079.1:0-40557 GCF_054824005.1 Brevundimonas sp. GN22
AGCACCTTTAGCGTTAGACTGACAGCACCGTCTGTATGTAGCGCTCGGATGCCCTTAGCCGGATTGTCCTTGCGCCAGCCACGTGGAGGCGTCCGATTGCGGCACGACGATCCGCGCACGGACGGCAGCCATCTGGTGCTGATCCGCATGGGACGCAGTCGCAGAGGCTCACCCCGTCACAGGGATGAGCGTTCATCGCTCATGGTGGGTCGCCAAGAACAAAGTCCTCGCAACCGAGGCCAACGGACGCAATCTGGCGCTTCAGCTGCAAGGTGACATCTGGGCCACCGTCGCGCGTTCGCGAGTAGCAGAGGTCAGGCGCTGGCTGTCCAGCACCTGACCTCGTTAGCTCTTAGGTCTGCACCAGGTCGCGTTCGTCCATACGCTTGTGCGTTGCGACCACACGGGGTTTCTCCTCCGCCTTGGGAGCCGGCGCGTGGTGGTGCCCGTCACAGCCGCAGGCAATCGCCGCCAGCGCGTCAATGTCCAACACCTGCAACCGTCCGCGTAGGATACGCAGAGCGCCGCGATCCTGAAGCGCGCCACAGGCCGCATTCACGCTTGTACGCTGGAAGCCGGTGATCTCGGCCATATCGCTCTGGGTGATTTTGACATTGCCGCCAGCACCCGCGCGCCAAAGGCGTGAAATCCATTTCGCGGTGCGTTGCAGGCAGGTGTGCATGGCATTGCACGCTGCCTCTGACGCCAGGCGTTTTGCACGCAAGGTGCCATTGGCGTTCATCAAGCGGGACAACCAAAGGTCATCCATACGCTGCTTCAGTTCCCCAGCCGGGACGAGGAAGCCCTCGCACGCCGTCAGCGCCTTGGCCTCGAACGGGTTGCGTCCGATGGCGTAGTCCCAGCCCCAGACACTGCCGGGCAGGACAGTATCAATGCAGATCGGACTGTCCTGAATGAAGACCCCCAGCGCGCCGAACGTTGAGAAGAAGACGTGGTCACGAGGCGGAGCCTCGTCGGGTTCCAGTGTAATGATTTGCCCGCGCTCGATGCAGAAGTTCTTAGCTGCGTCAGGAAGCAGGCTCACCACCGGGTGCCAAAGTGGCGACGGTGCCGCTTGTAGCGATTGTGAACTGACAGCGTAGTTTTGTGTCGCAAACCCCATACAGGCGCTCCCAATACAGAATGAGTGAGTGCCATGAGAATGGCGAAATATCGGCGGATTGGTGATGTGTAAATCAATGCAAAGCTGAACCGTTCCCACACCGAGAATCATTTTTTCGGCAAGGTCATTCATTCACCAAAACAAGGACCTGCCTTAGGAGGCAAAAAATACGCCTCCGAGCAGGAGGCGCTGGAACCTTCACTATTTTAATTAAAGAATTTGGCGGCCGACCCGCGCTTTAACGACGAATTGTCTGCGACAAGCAGTGGGTGTCGTGCGAAAACAGCAATGTCCAATTTTGGACTAGGTTAACCGTGCAGCTTTCAGCGGGCTGAGGTTGGCTCCGGGTGCATGGTTTCTGCACATCTCCTGCTCTGCATCTCCTCGCCGCAGTCATCCAGCCTCGATAGCGCGGGTCCAGAACGGGTTCCTCACTCGCAGGAACACCTCCGTGACACTCAATCCGCCCAAGCTGTCATTCTGGTCAAAGGCCTGTGCTGCACTGGCGCTGACCGTGGCCGCCGATGTCATCCTGTTCGACTACGCTCCCGGCTCGACGCTGGGTGTGTTGTGCCTTTGCTGGCTTGCGGTCCTGGCCATCGTCCGTCGCGTCTGGCAGGGCGACAGGCGGGCGCAGGTCGCGGCAGGGAGCGCCGCCATTCTGACACTCATCCTGATCGACCGTCCCAGCTTCCTCGCGTGGGTGTTGTTCGGCATCGCCATCATGATCGCCATGCAATCCAGCCGTGTTCGTCGCGCCGAGGATGCATTCCGATGGGGCCAGCGGCTGTTCTTCAATGTCGTCGCTGCGGTCGCAGGCCCCGCGCTAGACCTAGCCCGCCTCGGCCGGCTCAAGGCGCGTGGCGGGAAAACTACGCCTGTGCGCGCCGTGCTGCGGATTCTGATCCTGCCCCTTATCGGTGCGGTGGTGTTCGGCGGTCTGTTCCTGATGGCCAATCCCTTGCTGGCGGACCTGGCCGCACGCCTTCGGATGCCGGCGCTGGGCGAAAACCAGTTTGCCCGCCTCGTTTTCTGGGTTCTGGTTCTGATCGGAGTCTATGGCACCTTGCGTCCGCGTTGGACGCGCAAGACCTTCGCCCTCCCGGAACGCAGCGGCCATTCCAGTGTCGTTCCAGCCGCCTCCGTCGTGCTGTCTCTGGTTGTGTTCAACCTGATCTTTGCCATCCAGAACGGCATGGACATCGCCTTCCTCTGGAGCGGTGCAGCACTACCCGAAGGCTTTACCCTCGCCCAATACGCACACCGCGGTGCCTATCCGCTGATATTCACCGCGCTATTGGCCGGTCTGTTTGTGCTCGTCTGCCTGCGCCCTACCTCGCCAACCGCCCAACAGCCGTGGGTGCGCAGACTGGTCTTGCTTTGGGTCGGACAGAACCTGTTCCTGGTCGCTTCCAGTATCCTTCGCACCGTCAACTATATCGACGTCTATTCCCTTACCCGCCTGCGGATCGCGGCTCTGGTGTGGATGGTGCTGGTTGGCATTGGTCTGGTGCTGATCTGCTGGCGTCTTTTCAAGAACCGCTCGGGAAGCTGGCTGGTGAATGCCAATGCGCTGACCGCAGGGGTCGTTCTGGTCGCCATCAATGCCACTGATCTGGGTGCCGTCGCCGCCAGTTGGAACGTTCGCCACGCCCGCGAAATGGGTGGTCGCGGGACCTCGCTGGACCTTTGCTATCTCGCCGGTCTGCACGGTGCCTCCGCGGTGTCTCTAGCCCGACTGGAAAAAGCCGCGACAGACCCCGTGTTCAAAGAGCGCATCGCCGGTGCCCTCGCCTATCAGACCGCAGCTCTAAAGACCCAGCAATCCGACTGGCACAGCTGGCGCTGGCGTGATGCCCGCCGTCTGGACCGGGTGTTGGCGATCAATCCCGCTGCCGGTGCCAAGCGTCCCCTGCCCTTCTCCCCCGACTGTGATGCTGAATGGATCGACTGATGAACATGCACACCCACACCGCATTTCCCGTCCTGCCCACGCGCCCCGTTGACCTTTTGGAGCGGAGACTCAACATGGGCATCATGCAGCGCACAGTCCTGATTGTTGATGACGACCCGCACATCCGCGACCTTCTGGCCTTTGCGCTGGCCAAGGCGGGTTTGGCCACGTGCGAAGCGGGCGACGGCGAAGCCGCCCTTGCCGCCATCGACACCTATGAGCCGCATCTGGTCATCCTCGACATCAACATGCCGCGCATGGACGGGCTTGAGGTCTGCCGCCGCATCCGTGCGCAGAGCGACCTGCCCGTGCTGTTCCTGTCCTCACGCGATGACGAGATCGACCGCATCCTCGGCATCGAACTGGGTGCCGACGATTACGTCGTCAAACCCTTCAGCCCTCGCGAGGTCGTGGCCCGCGTCGCCGCCATCCTGCGCCGCACCGTCCTGTCGCCGCCGCCTGTTCCGACGGGCGGGGTCAAGATCGGACGCCTGTCGTTGGACACCGACGGCTGGGCCGCCCGCTGGGACAATCAGGACGTATCTCTGACCGCGACCGAGTTCAGCATCCTGAAGACCCTAGCGGCCAAGCCACAGATGGTCTTTACCCGCGACGCCATCATCGACCGCATCCATGGCCCCGGCTTTGCCCTGACCGACCGCACCATCGACAGCCACGTCCGTAATCTTCGGGCCAAGTTCGCGGCCCTGGGCGCATCAGACGTCATCAATACCCGTGCGGGCGTAGGCTATCAGATGGGTCCCTGTATCGGCGCACAGGCGTGATCAAAAGGGCGGTCGAACAGCTTCGGGAGTTTGTGCGGTCACACTGGCCGGCCATGCGCCTGCGGACCATCCTGCTGTCGGTTCTGCTGTTCGCCGCCCTTCTTCCGGGTCTGAGCGCCATCTTCCTTCGCGTGTACGAGAACACCCTCGTGCGCCAGACCGAAGCCGAGCTGATCACCCAGACCGCCGCCATCTCTGCCACCGCCGAGGCCATGTGGCCGGGCGCGGTTCCCATGGTGGTCACCACCGAAATGCGCCGCCAGCCCGGCTACTATGCGCCCCAGCCCGCCACCATAGACCTACGCTCCGATCCGGTCCTGCCCCCTCGCCCCAAGGCGGGAACCTCGCAGACACCGCCCGCTGCGGATGCGCTTGAGGTTATCGAGCGACTTGATCCCATCATCGAGGAAACCTCGCGCACGACACTGGCCTCGATCGTCATGCTGGATCGCAATGGAATTGTGGTACGCGGCGTCGAGCGCGGCGGAAGCTGGCATGACCTGCCAGAGGTGCAGACCGCGTTGAAGGGCCGCCCCGCGACCGTGCTTCGTCGCAATGCAGGCTATCACCCGCGCTATTCGTTCGAATGGCTTAGCCGTGCGTCCGCGCTTCGCATCCACCATGCCCGTCCAATCATCGTGTACGGCAAGGTCGAGGGCGTGATCCTGACTTCGCGGTCCCCGCGCGCCTTGTTCAAAGGCATCTATCAGGATCGGGGCAAGATCGCCTTTGGCATCGTGGCCGTGCTGGGCCTGCTGACGGTTCTGGGTGTGGTGATTTCGCGCGGCATCGCCCGCCCCATTGAACGCCTCCGCCACGCCGCACGCGATGTCAGTTATGGCGGCGGCACGGTGCCTCCGCCCCCGCCGACCGCCGCGGTGGAAATCCGTGACCTATACGAAGACTTCGGACGCATGGCCGAGGCGGTGGACCGCCGCTCGCGCTATCTGCGCGACTTCGCTGCCGCCGTGAGCCACGAGTTCAAGACACCGCTGGCAGGCATCCGAGGCGCGGTCGAACTTCTTCAGGACCACGCCGGCGATATGGACCCGCAGCAACGCAACCGCTTCCTCGCCAACATCGGCGATGACGCGCGGCGACTGTCCGATCTGGTGTCGCGCCTGATGGAACTGGCCCGCGCCGACATGGCCCGTCCCGAAGCCGGTGTGGCCACTGCTATCCCCGATGTCACGCGCCGCATCGCCGACGGCTTGGGCGTATCGCTGGATATCCGTACCGACCTGCCCTCGCCCCTGCCCATGGTCGCAGTGCCCGAAGCCACGCTGGAAATGGTGCTGACCATTCTGCTGGAAAACAGCCGTCAGGTCGGGGCCAAGATCGTCACTCTCGGGGCCCGCACCGAACACGACCACGTCGTCCTCACGGTACAGGATGACGGCCCGGGCGTGGCCGAGGGCGATGCGCTTCGCCTGTTCGAGCCCTTCTTCACCACACGTCGTAGCGAAGGCGGCGCAGGCCTCGGCCTGTCCATCGCCCGCTCTCTACTCAGGGCCAATCACGCCGATCTGGATCTGGTGGACAGCACGAACGGCGCGCGCTTCGCCATCACTCTCCCGTTGTCAGATCCTGCCCGCGCCTAGGTCAGCGCCATCTGGATCACGTCCGTCCGTTTGGACCGGAACCCCGCCTCGCAATAGGCCAGATAGAACAGCCACAACTGATGGAAACGGTCGTCAAACTTGGCATCCATACGCCGGATTTCAGGCCAGGCTGCGCTGAACCTTCGGGCCCAGGCCGCCAAAGTATCGGCATAGCTGATGCCGAACCGCTCAACCGCTCGGGTGGTCAAGCCTGCCTCGGTGATCACCGGCGCAAGGCTTTCCTCCGATGGCAATACCCCACCGGGGAAGATGTATTTCTGTATGAAGTCGGTGCGCTTGTTATAGCCGCCAAACAGGTCATTTCGAATGGTGATGATCTGTAGTCCGGCCCGTCCCCCGGGCTTCAGGCATTCGCGAACTTTGCCGAAATAGGCTGGCCAGTATTCCTGTCCGACGGCCTCGAACATTTCGATAGAGGCCACACGGTCGAACTGTCCGGTCACATCACGATAGTCGGTCAGCTTGATCTCGACCTGTTCGTTCAGGCCCTGCCGCGCGATCCGTACGCGGGCAAAGTCATACTGTTCCTTGGAGATTGTGATGCCGGTTACCTTGGCCCCGACGGACTTGGCCGCGAACTCGGCAAACCCGCCCCAACCGCAACCGATCTCCAGCACGCTCTCGCCCGCCCGCAGATCCATCATGCGCGTCAGTGCAAGATATTTCGCCGCCTGCGCCTGTTCCAGCGCTCTGGCCGTCCCGCCAAAACGACCCGACGAATAGGTCATGCTGCGGTCCAGCCATTTGGAATAGAAGCTGTTGCCCAGATCATAGTGGGCGTGGATGTTCCGGCGCGAACCCTCGCGACTGTTCCGGTTCAGCCGATGGGCAAACCAGTTGACGATCCGCACCATGCGGTTGCCGTCGAACAGCCTGCGTATCCCGTCATAGTTATTGGCCAGCGTCTCGAGCAAGACCGCCAGCTGCGGCGTATCGAACTCGCGCTCCATATAAGCCTCGGCAAAGCCGATATCGCCGCTCTTGAGCACGCGCCCCGCCATTCTGTAGCTTTTGATCTGGAGCACCGCCCGATGACCCGGGTCGCGCCCAACCAGTTCGTGCCGCGCCCCGTTAGGCAGTTCGATATCCAGCTGTCCCCACGTCCAGTTCGACGACAGCAGCTTGAGAAACAGCCCGAACACTCTCGGCGTGCCCACAGGCTTGGCAACTACAGTCTCGGCAACGGTCATGGCGCTCGCCTCCGATTTTCTCCCTGCGAGGAACGTCCGGTCTCCCCGAAACGATCCGCCCCGCGCCTGTCTTCCCCGCCGTCGAATACGCGTACTCAGGAGGGATACAGGTACAGGTTGTAACTACATTGAACCCATCAACGCTGATCGTTCAAGGAAAAGGGTTTTTCGGATTACGCCGTATTAACTTGGCGGCAGATCGCGCGCGCCCCCAGTCTGCGCGCAGATTTCACTGCGCTAGACCCCGCCATGAGCACACCCGACCGCCGTCAGTTTCTGATTGCCGCAGCCGCCTCTGTGGGGGCCAGCCTCGTCATGACCGGTCCAGCCGGTGCCGCCACCAATGTGCGCGGCATTGCTCGAGACCGCTTTCCTGAGGGCGTCGCCTCTGCCGACCCTCAACCGGACAATGTACTGCTCTGGACGCGCTGCCCGCCGCGCACAGGTCGCGCCGCCGACCTTCAGGTCGAGGTGTCCGAATACGACGACTTCCGCACCGTCATCGCCCACGATCAGGTCACGCCTCTGACCGAGGCCGACTGGACATGTCGCGTGCTGGTCGGCGGATTGAAACCTTCGACAACCTACTGGTACCGCTTCATAGACGCTGACGGATACGCCAGCCGCACAGGCCGCACCTTCACTGCACCTAACGAGCGCGACACCGCCCCCGTCCGCTTCGCCTTCGTCAGTTGCCAGAACATCAACATCGGGCACGCCACGCCTCTGCGTCGCATGCTGGTCGAGGACATGGCACGCCCCGAGGCCGAGCAACTCCAGTTCGTCCTACATCTGGGCGATTTCATCTACGAGATGATCTGGTCCCCCGCCGATCAGCCACAGGTGCAGGGCCGCACGGTTAACGAAATCGGACCGCTACCAACAGGCCGCCGTGTCGGCACTATCCAGGTCCCCACCACAATCGAAGACTATCGCCACGTCTATCGCGCCTATCTGGCCGACCGCGATATTCAGGACGCCCGCGCGCGCTGGCCCTTCATCTGCATCTGGGACAATCACGAGTTCTCGAACCGCTGCTTCCAGAGCCAGATCAATTATGACGACCCAGTCCCCGCGCAGTCGCTAAAGGTCGCGGCCAATCAGGCGTGGTTCGAGTACATCCCCGCGCGCGTCACCGGAACGACAGACGGCCTTCGCCGCTTCCTGCCGCCAGAGGTCAGCGACACGCCATTGGTGGATATCGACGACCACGGCCTCTCGCACGAGCCGAACAATCTGGCCGCCATCAACAGTCTGAGCGTCTATCGCGCCCTACGCTGGGGCGCGAACGTCGAACTGATCCTGACCGACAACCGCTCGTTCAAGTCTCAATCCGTCGCCGAGCAGAACATCGCCGCGCCATTCATGCCGCGCGGCTTCCCATGGTATGCGCCGCAGGATGTGATCGAGGTGCTGGACGCAGGCCGCGACTATCCGGGCGGTGCGCCCGACACCCTGACCTATAACGGCGAAGCGGTCCCCAATCCGGCCCGCGACAAGCCCGCCGGAAGCATTCTGGGTCAGCGTCAGAAACAGTGGTTCAAGGAACGCCTTGCCGGATCAACGGCCCGCTGGAAGCTGTGGGGCAACTCGTTCGGCATGCTGCACCGCCGCACCGACTTCCAGAACCTGCCCGACGGTTTCGAGCCGAAATGGCCATCGGCAGGCTATGCCCTTTCCGGAACCGACGACTGGTGCGGCTATCCCGCAGAGCGGCGCGAGCTGCTAAACTTTGCCAAGGATCAGGGCGTGACCAATCTGGTGTCGCTGGTAGGTGACCGCCACGCCTTCTTCGCGGGTTATCTGTCGCCGGACCTTCCGCCACAGGACTATGCGCCCGTCGCCGTGGAGTTCGTGGTCGGCTCCATTTCCACGCCATCCGTGTTTCAGGCGGCGGAGGCGGCCCTGCCGCTGGATCGCCCGCTCTCGCCCTTCTATCTGGCGCGCAAGAACGGCGAAGGCCCAGTCCTGCCCGCCATGAACATGGCGGTGCGTTATGGCGTCGACTCCTGTCGGGAATATGCCCGCTCCGGCGACATCGAAGCAGCCAAGTCCGTGCGTAATCCGGACGTCGCCCCACATCTCGCGTTTGCGGATCAGGGCGGCCACGGCTTTGCAATCCTGACCGCCACGCCCGATGACCTACGCGTCGAGTTCATTGGAACAGTTCGCCCTGACCACCCCGCCACCACACCCGATGGTATCGAGGTATCCTATCGAATTACCCACCGCGTCGCGCCGTGGGCCAAGGGCAAACAGCCGCGTCTGGAACACCTCGGCACCGAGGGTCACGCCGATCTGGTCACCGACCTTTAGGTCCGGCTACAACCCTTGTCTGATTGCCACCGAATAGTCTGCGCCATCCGGCAGGGCGCGAGCTTTTTCGGTCACGTGCGCCTTGGCCTTGATCTCGTCCAGCGGACGGTCGTGGGCGATGACACCGAGGTCGTACAGATAGTCCTGCGTATAGCCCGACAACAGAATGCGCCAGTCCATCGGCAAGCCCGGAGCCACCACCCGCGCCAGCTTCCAGATCACGGTCGTGCAGTTGGTGGTTATGGTCTGGTACCAACGCGGCTGAGCCGCCAGATCGTTGCCCAAGCCCACATAGGACAGGAACAGACTGCGACGCTGTTCCGGCGTCATAGTCAGGCGATAGATGGACACATCCTCGTTGCGCGCATGGGTGCGCAGTTTGACGATGTCCTCCTCGGTCGCGCCGATCAGCACCAGTTCAAACTTCTTGAAGAAGCCGCCCAGTTCGGAAAACTTCTCGTGCTTCTCGCGGCGGATTTCCGCCGAAAACACCACATACTGCCCATCACTAAAACCAAAGCTGATCATGGTGTGGGCTATGGCTTCACTGGCCCAAGTGGTTCGGATGAAATCCACATGCTCCAACTTGTCCAGATCAACGGTCTTGGTGATCCAGCGAGCCTTGCCATCATCACGCGTACGCCAGCGGAAATCGCGCACATTCTTCAACTGCACGACCGAGCCGTCTATGTTCGCCTGCACACCGCGCGACAGCTCCGGTGCCCAGTCACGGTTTTGTAGCGGACGCACCTGCGCCCACGCGACCACGACCATAACCACCATAATCCCGAGCACCGCCCACGCCCGCTTGGCACCCATGGTGGAGGCCCACAGCACCATCCCCGCAATCAGCACCGGAAGCGCATAGACCCACCATCCCAACGCCCCAAGTTGGAAGTGAACGGCCAAAAACGTCCAAGCCAGAAACGGCACGCTGACAAACAGGCTTCCCCACGCCCAGCGGCGCTTCGCAGAATTCGATTTCAACCAGGCACCCATGCGCAAACGAAAGCGGACCCATGCCTAGCACACAGGTCCGCTACGTCACTCTCAAGTGTTGAACATCCCGAAAGGATGCACTGATCAGGCCGCCAGCGTCTGTTCCTGACGGATGGATGCGGTGTTGGCTGCGCTGATGACCGCACGGGCCGAGGCGGTGGCCACGTCGGAATCCATGCCGAAGCCGAATACCGTCTGGCCATTCTCCATTCTGCACTGGACATAGGCGGCAGCCTTGGCGTCCGAGCCCGCGCCGATGGCGTGTTCCTGATAGTCGACGATCTCGAACGCCGGACCGCCCGCTTCGCGCATACCGTCCAACAGGGCAGAGATCAGGCCGTTACCGCGCCCCGTGATCTGTTGCACCTTGTGGCCGATTTTCACATCGCCGGTGAAGACACGCTGGCCGTCGCTCTTGGCAATGCCGTGCTCGGCAAAGGTCATCAGCTCGAACTGCTGCGGACCTTCGGTGCGATAGGTCTTCTGGAAGGCATCCCAGATGTCGGCACTAGTCAGTTCGCGGCTAGTCTGATCGGCCAGTTTTTGGACCGCGCGGCTGAAATCGGCCTGCATGGCCTTGGGCAGTTTCAAGCCCTTGTCCTGTTGCAGCACCCACGCCATGCCGCCCTTACCGGACTGAGAGTTGACTCGAATGACCGCCTCATAGCTGGCACCGATATCGGCAGGATCGATCGGCAGATAGGGCACGTTCCAGATCTGGTCGTTGCGCTTCTCCTGCGCTTCAAAGCCCTTCTTGATCGCATCCTGGTGCGAGCCCGAGAAGGCTGTGAACACCAGCTCGCCCGCGTAGGGATGGCGCGGATGCACGTCGATCTGGTTGCAGTATTCCACCGTCTGGACGATCTCCTCCATGTTGGAGAAGTCCAGCTCCGGCGAGACGCCTTGGGTGTACATATTCAGCGCCAGCGTCACCAAGTCGACATTGCCGGTACGCTCGCCGTTACCGAAGATGCAGCCTTCGATACGGTCCGCACCGGCCATCAGGCCCAGTTCCGCCGCCGCTACGCCCGTGCCACGGTCGTTATGCGGGTGCAACGAAACGATCACTGCCTCGCGGCGCGTCAGGTTGCGGATCATCCACTCGATCTGGTCGGCATAGATATTCGGCGTCGAGCATTCGACCGTCGCCGGCAGGTTCAGGATCATCGGTTTTTCAACCGTTGGCTCCAGAATGTCCTGAACGGCCTCGGCCACTTCCAGACTGAAATCCAGTTCGGCAGTGGAGAATGTCTCGGGGCTATATTCAAAGCGCCAGTCGGTATCGGGACGTTTCTCGGCCTCTTCGCGCAGGATCTTTGCGCCTTCGATGGCCAGCGCCTTCACACCCGCGCGGTCCATGTTGAACACCACTTCGCGCCAAGCGGGCGAGACGGCATTATACAGGTGGACGGTCGCGGTACGCGCGCCTTCCAGCGACTCAAAAGTCTTCTGGATCAGGTCACGGCGCGACTGGGTCAGCACCTGCACCATCACATCCTCGGGGATGCGGTCTTCGCGCACCAGACCCGAGATGAAGTCGAACTCGGTCGCGCCCGCCGACGGGAAGCCAACCTCGATCTCTTTCACGCCGATCTTCAGCAGCATCTCGTAGAAGCGGGTCTTCTTTTCCGCATTCATCGGGTCGATCAGCGACTGGTTCCCGTCACGCAGATCGGTGGACAGCCAGCGCGGAGCCTTGGTGATCGTCTTGGACGGCCACTGACGGTTCGGCAGGTCGATTTGCGGGAAGGGACGGTATTTGACCGAGGGGTCGCGCAGCATGGGATGCGCCTCTCTTGGATGTGCAGATTTTTATCGGGAGATGTGCGGCGAACAGCGCGTCGCCACCGAGGCAGCCGTTAACCCCGGCGGCCACGCATAAGTCGCCCAAGGGCGAGTCCGAGTTGGAACTTCATCTCAACCATGGGGGCGGTCACTAATATACCGCACCGCAAAAATCCACCCCCAAAGCGGGATTTAGCAATCCATCTTGGAAATCAAATCCCGCAAGGAGCGTTGAGTGCAAGTTTTATCCTTAGAAGGATTTACTCTCGCTCCACAGATCGAGGTCCGTTTCCTGCCCGATCATAGCCAGACCCGAGGCAATAGACTCGAACTCGCTACCACTTTCGATCTTTTCCGCCCCGAAGCGCTGCAGGAAGATATCGCGAACCGCAGGCACAAAAGATGTGCCGCCCGTGAGGAAGACGCGGTCCACACCGTCCGCTGCAATAGCCGCTTCGTCCAAGGCACGATCGACGGCATTTTCCATTGCTTCCAGATCGGCTGCGATCCAGCCCTCGAAATCGGCGCGGGTCACATGGGCGCGAATATCGATATCGCCGACAGCGAAAACGAACTCGGCTGATTCCTGCGATGAGAGCGCGACCTTCAGGTCCGACACGGCGCGGTAAAGGGCATAGCCGTGGTTGTCATCCAGCACCTCGACTAGACGCTCGACCTTCTCCGGCTCCTCGGCATCGCGCACCAGCGAGCGGATATCCTTCATATCGCGCGACGCTCTCAGCAGGGCCAGCTGCTCCCATTTGGCGAAGGCGGTGTAATAGCGCTGCGGGATCGGCAGGACCTTGCCGAAGCTGGTGTATTCCGTGCCCTTGCCCAGCTCCGGCGACACCAGTTGGTCGATGATACGGTAGTCGAAGGCATCGCCTGCAATGCCCACACCCGCCCGTCCCAGCGGGGTCGAGCGCAGCCCTTCCGGCGTCGGCTCGAAACGGATGATGGAAAAGTCCGACGTACCGCCACCAAAGTCGGCCACCAGCACGGTCGCCGCCTGCGTCAGATTGCGTGCGAAATAGAACGCGGCACCAACCGGCTCATAGGCATAGCGAATGTCTTCGAAGCCCAGCTGCTCGAACGCTGCCTGATAGCGTTCCAGCGCCAGATCTTCCTTCGGATTGCCCCCTGCAAACGTCACCGGACGACCCACGATCACGCGCGGCGGCAGGTTCTGCATCGCCTCGCCGCCATACTGCTTCACCTGTTTCAGGAAGGCGGCCAACAGGTCCTCGAACTTGTATCGTTTGCTGTCGATCACCGTCTCGGTGAAGGCGCTGCTGGCAGCGAAATTCTTGAACGACTGGATAAAGCGGGTCTCGATCGGGTCTTCCAGGTAAGCCTCGATGGCCCACGGACCTGCGGTGATCACGCGCTCGGCCACGCCGCCCGCATTGTGCACCAGCTGGAACCCCAGCGCCGAGCGCCAGCCCTTCTCCGGCCCCTCAGGTCCTTCCAGCGTCATGACATGGGTGTCGCCCCCCGGCTGGCTGATGGCCACCACCGTATTGGTAGTTCCAAAGTCGATACCGATGGTGGGATGCGTCACAGGCTTGATCCGGCAGGCAGAAACAGGGGGCGCTCCCCCTACAGCAAATCGGGGGCGATTGCGCCCCCGCCAAAAGGAAAAGGCCGCCCTCCTTTCGGAGGACGGCCCCTGCCAAGCCTGTTAGGGCTTACTTGTTCTTGTAGACGTTACCGGCACGCATGACGAAGTCGACGTCCATCAGGGTCGTGACGTCTTCCAGCGGGTTGCCGTCAACAGCGATGATGTCGGCGCTATAGCCTGCGGTGATACGGCCGATCTCGTTACCGAGACGGAAGTGGTCAGCCGCATTGATGGTCGCCGCCTGAATGGCTTGCAGCGGGGTCAGGCCAGCCTCGACAAGCAGTTGGAACTCGCGGGCATTGGTGCCGTGCGGTGCCACACCGTTGTCGGTGCCAAAGGCGATCTTCACACCGGCGCGGTGGGCGCGGCGGGCCATGTCCAGCATCAGCGGACCGGCTTCCAGCGACTTCTGACGCTGGAACGGGGTGAACTGGTTGCCCGGACGCACAGCTTCGCGGGCGACAAAGTCACCGGCCAGCAGGGTCGGTACCAGATAGCGGCCGTTTTGCTTCAGCAGACGGATGCCTTCTTCGTCGATGAAGGTACCGTGCTCGATGGAGTCACCACCGGCGCGCAGGAAGCTGGCGATACCGTCGGTTCCGTGGGCGTGGGCGGTGACCTGACGGCCCATGAAGTGGGCAGTCTCGACGATGGCCTTCAGTTCGTCATCCGAGAACTGCTGGTTCAGGCCGGCACCGGTGTCGGACAGAACGCCGCCGGTGGCCGAGATCTTGATGATGTCCGCACCGTTACGAACGCGCTCGCGCACTGCACGACGGCAGTCGTCCGGACCCGAACAGACCGCGGTCGAGCGCAGGATCGGCACGAACTGTTCGGCCACGCCGTTGGCATCGCCGTGACCGCCATGCGGGGTCACCATGCCGGTGGCAGCCAGAATGCGCGGACCTGCGGTGCGGCCTTGCTGGATGCTGCGGCGCAGGGCCACGGCCGACTCGCCCGGCCCGCCCAGATCGGCGACGGTGGTGAAACCGGCTTCCAGAGTGATGCGGGCATAATAGGCCGCATTCAGAGCCGCGTCGGCCGAGGTGTTGGTGTAACGCGACGCACGGTCACCGTCGCCTTGCTGGCTGCTCAGGTGGACGTGGCTGTCGATAAAGCCCGGCAGAACGAACTTGCTGGACAGGTCAACAACATTGCCCTCGCCCACGAAGCCGTCGCGGATTTCCTTGACCTTGCCGTCCTCGATCACCAGCGTCTGGCGCTCGGCGACACGACCCGTGGCCGGATCGGCCAGCACGCGACCGGCGTGGATGTAGGACACTTCGCCCGCAAAGGCTGCGCCAGCCGAGGCCAGCAGGGCAGCGACCACACCGGCGGCCAGACCCTTCTTCAACGATACTTTCATGCTTTCCTCCTCCGCAGCGCCGAAGGCACTGCCCCATGAGCTTTCACTGTCGCCTCACCGGTGAAGCTTCGTCCACCGGAAAAGCGTGAAGGGAGCCTCCCTTGAAAGAGGCTCCCCGATTGGCATCAGAACTTCTTGGTGACGGCGACCGAATAGTAGCGACCCAGAACGTCGTAGTTCTGCGGGTCATAGGTGCCGCGCACGTCGCCCACCTGCGGCGGTTCCTCATTGAACAGGTTGGTGACGGTGAACCGCACCGAGGTCTCCCACGGCAGGTCCACACGGGCATTCAGGTCGAACACGTCGTAGGCGTCCACACCGCGCGTGGTGCTGTTCGGCGAGGTCACGCGTGCCGAGTTGATCATCTCGGAGGTGTGCCTCCAGCGCAGACCGACATTCCACTTGTCGCGCGAATAGCCGATGCTGCTGACAGCCTTCCATTCGGGGTGGGCCTGACCGGCGTTGGCCTCGATGGCCGTGCCCCAGGTGCCGGCATAGTCATAAACCGGCGCGCCCGGCAGCGCTTGGATCTCGAAGCTCTGCAGATAGGAGATGGCCGAGCCCAGCGTGATCGTACCGCTGTCGCCAAAGCCCAGATCGGCCAGATGCAGACGCCAGTCGAACTGCACGTCCACGCCCGTCACATTGAACGCGCCGAGGTTCAACAGCGGCTGCAGCGGATTGACCATATTGCCGTCGACCGTGCTGCGGTCCTGAAGCTGGCAATAGTAGTTGTTCGGATCGTAGGTCGGGTTGTTGCCGCCGTCATTGAAGCAGTAGCGGATGGCATTGCCCACACCCAGAGTACCAACCGCGTCTGCCACCTTGATCTGGTACCAGTCCAGCGAGGCCGAGATATTGCTCAGCCACGGCGACTGGAACTGCGACTGGATCACGCCGCCGATCGAATAGGTGTCGGCCGTTTCTTCTTCAAGATCAGGGTTACCGCCGGTCAGCGCGAACACTTGAGCGGCACCGAACTGGTAGGTGTCGATGATGCTGGACGGCACGCCCAGCGCAACACACAGATCGGCGACCCGCTGGCCATTTGCGCCCTGACGGAAAGACGAGCGGGTATCGCACGGATCGCCGTCGGTATTGGCCGCGGTGGCCGTGCCGACGTTGACCGTCGCGGTGGAGACCGGAGCATAAAGCTCGCCCACGCTCGGCGCACGAACGGCGCGGTTATAGCCGCCGCGCAGACGCAGCAGATCGTTCACTTCCCAGTTCACATCGGCCTTGTAGGCCTGAACGCCACCGACCGAGCTATAGTTGGAGTAGCGATAGCCCAGATCGACTTCCAGCGTCTTGATAAAGGGCAGGTCCTTCAGCAGAGGAACAAGTAACTCGGCGAAGATCTCGGTCGAGTCGACATCGCCCGACGACGGACGCAGTTCCGAATAGCCCAGAATGTCGCTGGTGCCGTCCGGCTGCGCCAGAAGCGAGTCCGGCTCGAAAACGAAGTCGTTGTAGCGATAGCCGACACCCGCCGCGAACCGCACCTCGCCCGCAGGCAGGTTGAACAGGCCGCCGGTTACGCTGGCCTCGGCCATACGCTGGCTCAGTTCATTGGTATTCTTGGTACGACGTGTGACGTAGTTCACGCATTCCGGCGAGGGCGCGTGGGCACCGAACGGGTTGAAGCCGCCCGCGCACAGGTCGCTGCCGCCCGTCGGGCTGTACAGAAGCTTGCTGATGGCCGTGCGGGATACGCCGCCGGCCTGAACGTTCTCGAAGTCCGAACGCGACACACTGGCATAGGCTTCCCACGTCCAGTCCTTGTAGCCAACCTGCCCCGAGAAGCCTCCGATGAACTGATAGACGTCATAGGCATATTTCTGCAGACGGGTGCCCGCGAAATCCAGATCCTTCCAGAACGAGAAATCGGCCGTCGGATCGGGACGCGAGGCCAGCAGGCTGGCGAAATCCGCGCCGATATAAGGGTTGGTGACCGGCACGCTCAGCGCATAGGCCAGACCCGCCAGCGTCGGGTTGTAGATACCCTCGGACTCATAGCTGGTCAGCGTTCCCTGCAGGAAGAAGTCCACCTTGGGGGTCAGCTGATAGTCGACGCGCGTGAACAGCGAATAGCGCTCGTTGTCGTTCTGGATGCTGTTGTGCGCCCAGCCCCACAGCATGTTGGTGCCGGAAGCGTTCAGGAACGCGCCATCGGTCTCGGGGTCCTTGAGGTTCGAAACCGGCGAAGAGGTACCCAGATTGAACAGGGTCTGGTCGCCAGTATTGAAACCGATCTGGCCATTATAGAAACCGCCCGCACCTACAATCGGTGCTGTTCCATACTGACCCACGAACAGGTCGTTTACCGCCGCGATGCTCGGACGGTTGGTGCCGAACCATGCCGTGCCCTGCGCGATGATAGCCGTGCTCGATTGGCGGTTACGGCGGTAGTAGTAGTCACGCTCGGCCTGAAGCGCGACATCGCGCATCGAATAGTCCAGCGAAATCACCGCCCGCCCGCGATCATCGGCAAAACGGTCGCCCGCGGTCACCGAAATGCGGAAGCTCTCGCCGTCGCCATAGTCGGAAATGCCGTATTGCGATGCGACAGTCACGCCCTGCACATCACGCTTCAGGCGGAAGTTGACCACGCCAGCGGTCGCGTCGGAGCCATAGGCGGTCGAGGCACCGCCGGTGATCACCTCGACATTGCCGATCAGCGCTTCGGGGATGATGTTCAAATCTACCGAACCGTCCGGGTTCGACGGTTGCAGACGCTTGCCGTCCAGCAGCAGCAGCGTGCGCTTGGAGCCGAGACCACGAAGGCTGGCATAGGCTTGACCACCGTTCAGGGAGGTCGAGGACGAGCCCGAAGTGCTCTGCCCCATGGCCCCTGCGAACTGCGGCATCTGCGTCAGGGCTTTTTCGACGGTGACCTGACCGGTGTTTTCAATCGCCTCGGCGGTCACAGACGTCAGCGGGCTGTTGGAGGCATAGTCGCGCCGCGCGATGCGCGAGCCGGTGACGACGATTTCGCTCACCTGCGCGACTGTCTCTTCGCCGCCCTCCGGCGCTTCTTGCGCAAGCGCCGCTCCTGCCGAAAGCGCGGCATAGGCACAAGCCCCCGCCAGCAAGGTGCGGTGAGCCAAACGGCCCGTCGAAAAACGTCCACCGAGGCGCATTCGCGTCTCCCCCATCACATACAACTCTGACAAACAGCATTGCACTCGCGGCAAACCCCTCGCCTGCCGCATGGGGAAAATGGTCGTTCAGCGAACAGATAAATTCAAGCCAGTAGAGCAAAAAGGTTTCTATTTTCGCCAATTGAGAAGAATATAATGCTTAATATTCTCTTCGAGGCCGACATATGGGAGAAATATTCCAGCGATGTCTCGCACGAGTTGTGCACAGGCCAAACTCAACCGCAAGTGCGCCACGGCTTTCGAAACTGGAAAGTTCTTGCTCAATCCGATCGCTACTAGAGGTTGCGCATCACAGACAAGCGCACGGTCGTTGACCCTAGGCAAACTAAGCGCTTTTGCTTGCACCTGTGCCCGCCAAGGCTGATGATATGGCCCTCCCTGATAGACGCATCACCGGACATCATGACCGAACTGCCCTCTCCCAAAGATCCCTCCTCTCCTTCCGCGCCAGCGCGTGTTGACGGTTTGGTCGATCTGTTGACGGTCGAGACGCTGGATACCGATCTTTACCGCGGCATCCCGCTGCCGGGCGGCAAGGGACGGGTCTATGGCGGGCAGGTTGTGGCACAGGCCCTCCAAGCGGCGCAGCAAACCGTCGGGGGCGGGACCTGCCACTCGCTGCATTGCTACTTCATGCGCCCCGGTCAGGAAGGCCGACCGATCATCTTCCGCGTCGCCCGCGACCATGACGGGCGCAGTTTCTCCACCCGCCGCGTCATCGCCTCGCAGGGCGGCGAGCCTATCCTGAACATGTTGCTGTCGTTCCAGGTGCCCGAAACCGGCCTCGAGCATCAGGACACCATGCCCAGCGTGCCACCGCCCGAGGCGTTGATCCCCGAGATCGACCTGTGGCGCGCCGTCGTCGATCACCTGCCCGAAGCCTTGCGCGACTATGCTCTTCGTCCTCGCTCGATCGAGTTCCGACACGTCTATGTCCGCAACCCGATTGCGCCGACACCGGAGGAACCCCGCCACGCTTCGTGGTTCCGCACCTCCAGCCCCCTGGGTGACGATCCGGCCATGCATCGCGCTGTGCTGGCCTATGCGTCGGACATGACCCTGCTCAGCACCTGCGGGTTGCCACACGCGATCGGCTTCTTTGATCCGAACTTCCAGATCGCCAGCCTCGACCACGCCATCTGGTTCCACAACGACTTCCGCGCCGACGACTGGCTGCTGTACGTGACGGACAGCCCTTCTGCCTCGGGCGGACGCGGCTTCAACCGCGGCCAAATCTTCACCCGCGACGGCAAACTTGTCGCCAGCGTCGCGCAGGAAGGCCTCATCCGCAAACGCGCGCCCAGATAAGGGTTTTCCCCTATTTTCCGCCCCGCCGCTCTGCTAATCGAATTATGGCAGAATATCGACAAAGGGCGTGTGCGTGAAGAAACTGGCATTGGCGACGGCAGCATGGCTGCTGAGCACCTCAGCGATGGCGGGAGAGGTCATCCTTCGCGCCCCCGCGCCCGAATGGCTTCCGGCCGATGCACCGCACCTGTCGAACCGTCCCGATGTCCCCTCGCAGCACGTTAGGTATGAAAGGATCGAAAGCCATACGCGGGCTTTTGGCACCCATACCGAGACCTATCTGCGGGCGAGGGTAAAGATCCTGTCGCCGCTGGGCCTCCAGTCAGGGTCACAACTCGCGCTCAACTGGAATCCCGCTTTACAAAGCCCCACCGTTCACTCCGCCAAGCTGATCCGCAACGGCGAGACGCTGGACATCCTCGACAAGGGCGACTTCACCATCCTGAGGCGCGAGGCTGGGCTGGAACAGTCGCGACAGATCAATGGCATCCTGACCGGCGTCCTCATTGTCCCGGACGTTCGCATCGGCGACACCATCGACTTTGCCTATTCGGTCCGCACCCAGTTCGATGTGTTCGGCAATCCAATTGAGTCCCTATCCGTGCCGGTGTCGCCCGCGCCGATTGATCTGGCGCTCTCGACGATAAGCTGGCCGTCCTCAATGAGGGTGCAAACCCGTGCGGGCCGTTATAGCACCGTGCCGCCGACCACCGAGCAGGGCGGGTTCAAGATCATCACCGAACGGCTTGTCGACGCCGAGGCCGAAAGCTATCCGGAAAGGTTCGCCGCCCGCTCTATCCCCGACTACGCCTGGCAGATCAGCAGCATTCCACAATGGAGCGTCATTACCGACTATATCCGCCCGGCCTATCAGCAGGCGGCGACCCTGCCGGACGCCGCCGATCTGGCAGCCCATATTGCGCGGATCAGAGCCGAGCACACCACGCCACAAGCGCGCGCTGTGGCCGCCCTGCGACTGGTTCAGGACGAGGTCCGCTATCTGGCTGTAACGCTGGGCGAGGGCGGCTGGCTGCCAAGCTCCGCCAGCGAGGTTTGGGCCAGCCGACAGGGTGACTGCAAGGGCAAGACGGTGCTGCTCGTCGCCATCCTGAAGGAACTGGGCATCGACGCCGTGCCCGCCCTTGTTAGTTCGGAAAACCTGCCGCTCGACAAATACCTGCCGATGGTCAGTGCCTTTGACCACGTCATCGTCAAAGCCAGGATCAACGGCGAAACCCACCTGTTGGACGGCACCCGCATCGGAGACCGCAGCCTGAGGCCGGACGTTCCGCTGGCGCACGAATACATTCTACCGGTGGTGGAACGTGCCCAGCTCGAACATATCCCCCTTCAGCTTCCGCCGCGCCCGATGAGCTTGATGCAGATGGAGATCGACCTGTCGGACGGGATCTATAGCCCTGCCCGATTGACGCTGACGGATACCGATCGCGGGGACAGGGCCACCGAGATGCAGGCGGCAACCGGCATGGCCTCGGCAGCCGAGATGACCCGCTGGTACGACGACCGCTGGACCGAATTCCTCAAGGAATACGGCACGATTTCGGACCTCAAGAGCCAGTGGGAGTACCGTGAGGACACCCACGAGTTCGTCGCTACAGCCACGGCCCGCATCACATTTGACTGGACCAACGGCCCCGTCAGCATCCCGCTGGCCCACGTCACATGGAAGGGGATCGAGCCGCACGCAAATCCGCGGTTCAAAGATGCCGATTACGCCGTCTCCTTCCCCAGTTCATCTTCCTTCCGCACAAGCTTGATCCTGCCCGAAGACCACGATGTGCTGGACGTTTCCGTTGAGCCGTATGAAGTGGACGCCGGTGCCACCCGGTTCTTCCGCACCGTCGAGCGCAACGGCAACCGTCTCGAAACCGACCGCGGCTCCATCAATTTGCGTCCGTTTGCGACCCCCGCTGAAAGGGCAAGCGAACAAGCCAATATGGACACCTTCAAGGAGATGAGGGCCACCATGCGGCTGCGGTCGGGCTACAGCCTCACCGCCTCGGACCGCGAGACGCTGAACACGGCCGACGGCAACAATCCGGAAGCAACCCTGCGACGCGGCTACGCCCTGTTTAATGCGGCCGATTATACTGGTGCCATCGGCCAGTTCGACGCCGCTATCGCGGGCTTCTCTGCGCCCCACGCCAATGCACTGGCCAACCGCGCCCTGGCCTATCTTGCGCTCGAAGAGTTCGACAAGGCGCGCGCAGATATCGCCGCCGCCGAAGCTGCCGATCCCACCGACACGATCTTGTTCCATGCCAAGGGACGGCTGGCCGAAATCGAGAAGGACGATCTGGAGGCTGTTCTGGCCTTTACCGGCGCGCTCAACAAATGGCCGCAGAACACGCATGCCCTCTATCGTCGATCGGCAGCCTATGAGCGGATGGGCCAGCACGCGCGCGCCCTTGCCGATCTGGAGCGGATCGCCACGATCAAGCCGGATGAGAGTGGCCTCAAATCTGAGTTGGCCGGCCTGCTCCTGCGCATAGGGCGACCACAAGAGGCCATGGCACAAACCGCCGCCTTTGCCGAAGCCGTTGGCTATCCGGATGCCACGACATCCTTCTTCGTCGCCATGGCCAGAACTTCCGCTGCCGAGCTCAAACCAGCAGAGCCTGCCAAGGCAGAAGCTATACTGACCGATGCTTTGAGCGTGGAATCGGACTTCCCGTCCCTTCTGATAGACCGGGCGAGCATTCGCGATCTGCGCGGCAACACACGCGGCGCGGCCGCAGACCGCGCCCGCTTCGAGGAATTGACCCGCATCGATCTGGACAATCTGTCCGCAGCCTGCGTCTCGAAAGCCTTGATGGCCCAAAGTCGCGAGGCGGCTCTTGAGGTCTGCGACAAGGCCGTCGCCCAAAAGCCGAACGACGCCGGTCTGCATGTCCGCAGGGCCTACCTCCTCTACATCCTGAACCGCGAGGACGAGGCCATTGGCGTCTATCGCAAAGCCATCGAACTAGCCCCGGATAGCCAGATAGCCCGATACGGTTTGGGTAAGATGTTGAAAGGAACCGGGCAGGAGGCCGAGGGTGAAGCTATGATGGCTGCAGCCCTTGAAGCCGACCCGAACGCGGACGAAAGCTTTGCATCCGAGCCTTTGATAATGGTCCGCACGGATTAAGGCGCAACAAAAAGGGCCACCCCACCGGGCGGCCCTTTTCTCTTGTCCGGTCACTCTCAGCCAACGCTGTAGAAGGTCGGAGCCCCCGGTCCCACCGGCAGACCCAGACCAAACACCCAGACGAAGAACAGTATCGTCCAGGCGATGGTGAAGAAGATCGAATACGGCAGCATCATCGCGATCATTGTGCCGATCCCGACCTTCTTGTCGTATCGAACCGCCCACGCGAGGATCAGGCCGAAATAGCTCATCATCGGGGTGATGATGTTGGTGGTGGAATCACCGATCCGGTAAGCGGCCTGAATCAGCTCCGGCGAATAACCCAGCAGCATCAGCATCGGCACGAAGATCGGGGCCGTCATCGCCCACTGCGCCGAAGCCGAGCCGATCATCAGGTTCACAAGACAGCAGATCAGGATGAAACCGATGAAGATCACCGGACCGGTCAGCCCCATGGCCTGAAGCGTCTGCGCCCCCTTCACCGCCGTGATCGAGCCGATGTTGGACCAGTTGAAGAAGGCCACGAACTGGGCAGCAAAGAAGATAATTACCAGATACAGGCCCAGCGAGCTCATGGCCTTGGCCATACCGTCGATGACGTCGCGGTCGTTCTTCACCGTTCCGACGACCTTGCCATAGGCCCAGCCCATGGCGAGGAAGAAGATGAAAATCCAGACGGCAAACCCGCTGAAGAACGGCGAACGCATCGCGTCCCCCGTCTCGGGATCACGAAGGACACCCCACGACGGCACCACCGTCAAAAGCATCACCGCCAGCACGCCCATCAGTACCAGCCCCGTAACCTTCAGGCCCTTCTTCTCGACCGGCGTGAGGGGATCGGCAGTCGCACCGGCCAGCGCGGTCGGGTCTGCGTCTTCGACATTATAGGCCCCGAGTTTCGGCTCGACGATATAGGTGCTGACCGCCCAACCCACGACCGTCACCATCACGGTCGACACCACCATAAAGTACCAGTTCCCAGTCGCCGTGACGGAATAGGTCGGATCGATCAGCCGAGCCGCCTCTTCGGTGATACCGGCCAGCAGCGGATCGATGGTCCCGATCAGCAGGTTCGCGGAATAGCCACCCGAAACACCGGCAAACGCCGCCGCCATACCCGCCAATGGGTGACGCCCGAGCGAATAATAGACCACGCCCGCCAGCGGGATCAGGACCACATAGCCCAACTCCGATGCCGTGTTGGACATCACGCCCGCAAACACGATGACGACGGTGACCATATTCTTGGACGCCCCCAGCACCATGCCTCGCACCGCCGCGGACAGCACTCCAGATTTTTCCGCCACCCCGATCCCCAGCATGGCCGTCAGCACCACACCCAGCGGCGCGAAGCTGGTGAAGTTGGTGACCAGACCGCTGAAGATTCGGCGAACGCCATCGGCGCTTAGCAGCGAGACCGCACGGATCATGCCGTCATCGGCACGCCCCGAAGCCCCCGCAGGGCGAGGGTCTTCAACTGCCACTCCCAGATATCCAAACAGGCCGGAAAGCAGGACCATACCCGCCGCCAACAAGAAGAACAGCGTCACAGGATGAGGCAACAGATTGCCCAGCCATTCCACCGTATCCAAAAAGCGTGTGAAGGCATTGCGCTTGGCAACGGCCTGTTCGGGCGCGGGCTGAGGGTCCGTCATACGAAGTCCTTATCGGGTTGAACTTTAGGCCCGCCCTCCCCTGCAAGGTACGGATACAACAGATATTCAACCGCAGGGTTTTGTCTGGCAACGACGCGCAGGTGCACATGATGTCGCGCCCCCGCGCCATTCCCGCTTGGGTCACAGCCATCAACGGCACTAGACTGCGGCGACATCCCACGTGCCCTCGTGCGTATCCCTGCCGGAGAACAAGTTCATGAACGTCAAAGCCTATGGCGCAACTGCCGCCAACCGTCCGGTCGAAGCCATCGAAATCCCGCGCCGCGAGGTCGGTACCCACGATGTCCAGATCGAGATCGATTACTGCGGCATCTGCCACTCGGACCTGCACACCGTACGCGGCGAATGGGGTGCGGTGAAATTCCCCTGCGTGCCGGGCCACGAAATCGTTGGCCGTGTGTCTGCTGTCGGTGCCTCGGTCAGCCGCTTTAAAGAAGGCGACGTTGTCGGCGTCGGCTGCATGGTCGACAGCTGCAAGCATTGCCATTCGTGCGACGACGGCTTGGAGCAGTATTGCGAAAACGGCATGGTCGGCACCTACGATTCCAAGACCGCCGATGCCCCGGGCCACACCTTGGGGGGCTATTCGCAACGGATCGTCGTGAAGGACGACTTCGTCCTGAAAATCACCCACCCGAGCGAGCAACTGGCCGCTGTTGCCCCGCTGCTGTGCGCCGGCGTGACCACGTGGTCGCCGCTGCGTCACTGGAAGGTCGGTCCGGGCCAGAAGGTCGGCGTCGTCGGCATCGGTGGCCTTGGCCACATGGGCGTCAAACTGGCCCACGCACTGGGCGCACACGTTGTTGCCTTCACCACCTCCGAATCCAAGGTTCAGGCCGCGCTCGATCTGGGCGCTGACGAAGTAGTCGTGTCCAAGGACAAGGACCAGATGAAGGCCCACAGCCGCAGCTTCGACTTCATCCTGAACACTGTCGCCGCCAGCCATGATCTCGATGCCTTCACCAAGCTGCTGAAGGTCAATGGCACCATGTGCCTCGTCGGTGTGCCGGAACACGCACACCCGTCGCCCAGCGTCGGCGTCCTGATCGGCGGTCGCCGCTCGATCGCCGGTTCGCTGATCGGCGGCATCAAGGAAACGCAGGAGATGCTCGATTTCTGTGCCGAAAAAGGCATCACCTCCGAAATCGAACTGATCCGCGCCGAGCAGATCGAGGAAGCCTATGAGCGCATGCTGAAGTCGGACGTCAAATACCGCTTCGTCATCGACAACAGCACCATGTGATCGGACGCAGACGTCGAAAAGCAAAAGGCCCGCCGGAGCGATCCGGCGGGCCTTTCTTTATGTCGCTCTGATCGGTGGATCAGAAATACTCGGCGTTGGCGGGGCACTGTGCCGACAGGCGGCGGGCCGTGATGGTAGCCGGAATATAGGGGGTACCGCGCGTCAGCTGGGCTCCGCCGTTAAAGCGGAACGATTCCGGCTGATAGGTGCCGCTCAGGCGCACATTCACGCGGCGGTTCTTGCGGTCGGTGCAGACGCCCTGGAAGCGCGCATTACCGCCAGACGCCTCGCGCACCGAATAGGTGCACTGCCATTTGCGCGTCGACATGCCGCCGAAGAAGCGGTTGATCTCGGAAGGTCGTACACACTTCTGTTCGGTATCGCGCACACCAAGCACGCTGGTGGTGTATTCCCAATAGCCGGGAAGCACCTGGCTCTGCGAGCCCTGAGCCTGCGGCGACGAAGCCGGTGCCGCCAACAGAACAGCACCCGCAACAAACGGCAGCGTCACCGCAGCCAGGCGAAATCCCTTGGCCGGAGCAATGGAAGCGGTTTTGATTTTTGAACGGCTCATCATAGGCTCCGATATAGTGATACGGGTTTGAACGGCGGGTGAACGGGTTCGATCCCTCATATTTATCGCCAGATTCTGCTTTCAAGTCCGACTCCGGCCCAGACTCGGGTTGACGGGAAGTGAGTCCTTCCTCTATACGGCCCCCTCTCGCGTGGGCCTCCAAGCCTGACGCGCAACCTGTTTTCATGCGTCCGCAATGTTTGCGCGGATGTGACCTTGAGGATCTTAAGATGTCGCGTCGTTGCGAACTCACGGGTATCGGCCCGATGGTCGGCCACAATGTGAGCCACTCGAACATCAAGACCAAGCGTCGTTTCCTGCCGTCCCTGAAGACGGTCAAGGTGACCTCGGACGCTCTGGGCCAAACCTTCTCCCTGCGTATCTCGAACGCTGCCCTGCGCACGCTCGACTACAAGGGTGGTCTGGACGCTTTCATCGTGAAGGCTCGCGATGAAAAGCTGTCGGCTGATGCCCTGCGCATCAAGCGTCAGGTCAAGGCCAAGCTGGCTGAACAAGCCGCTGCCTAATCAGCCCTGCTGATTTGAAGTTCTGGAAGAGGCCGGTGGAAACACCGGCCTTTTTCTTTTGCCCATACGCCCGTAAAGCTCGTCGTTATCCAGCCTCCAGTGGACTTTGACGATGACCCTGCGCCGCCGCCTCACCTCCTCCTGCTGTGCCGTTATGGCGACGGCGTTGACCCTATCGGCGGCAAGCGCGTGGGCCCAGAGCGCCACGACAACCGATTTCACCCTGTCCAGCGGCACACCCCGCACACCTGAACAGGAAGCCGTCCGGTTCGACGCTGCCAATCTGGCATTCGATATCAAGCCCGACACCAAGACCGTTCAGGCCCACGCCCGCCTCGATTTCACGGCCACCGCGCCTGTCGCGTCCATCGTGCTCGAACTGGACACCCGATTCTCCATCGACGGCATCCAGGTCGGCGACCAGAGCATCGATAACTGGACCAACCCCGAGGGCCGCCTGACCATCCCGCTTCCAGAATCGCTGGACGCTGGAGAATCGGTCATCGTCAACATTGCCTATGGCGGCTCGCCACACCCTGCAAAACGCGCCCCGTGGGACGGCGGCTGGGTCTGGAGCGAGTCAGGTGGCAAGCCGTGGATCGCCACGGCCGTTCAGGGCGAAGGCTGTGACCTGATCTGGCCCTGCATCGACCACCCGATGGGCGAGCCTGGCCGCGTGGACATGCACATCACCGTGCCCAAGGGCCTGTCCGCGCCCGCCAATGGCCGCCTGATCAACAAGACCGAGCACGGCGACGGGTCAACGACGTGGAACTGGTCCACGCGCGATCCCGACACCTATGCCATCACGCTGAACGTCGGCCCCTATCAGGAACTGTCGGGCCAGTATCAAAGCCGTTACGGCAACAGTATCCCGTTGAACTTATGGGCCCTCGACAGCGTCCCGCCCGAAAAGGCCCAAGGGTTGTTCAACCAGCTCCCGTCCATGCTCGCCTTCTTCGAGGAATGGGTCGGCCCCTACCCCTTCGCCGACGAGAAACTGGGCGTCGTCGAGACCCCCCATCTGGGCATGGAGCACCAGACCATCAACGCCTATGGCAATGGCTATAAGCTGGACGGCAAGGGCTATGACTGGCTGCTGCAACACGAACTGGCGCACGAATGGTTCGGCAACCAGCTGACCAATGTGTCGTGGGACGACATGTGGCTGCACGAAGGTTTCGGCACCTATATGCAGCCGCTCTACGCCTATTGGCTGAACGGCGAGCGCGCCATGCAGGCGGAGCTGGAAACCATGCGCCGCACACTGGCCAACCAACACCCATTGGTGTCAGGCGAACCTCAGGCCGCGGGCACAGTCTATAAGGCCGCCACCGGCCCCGCGTTGGACCTGTATTACAAGGGCGCGCTGATCGCCCACACCCTGCGCCTCTACATCGGCGACGAGGCTTTCAAACAGTCCTTGCGCCGTCTGGTCTATGATCGCGCCGATCCTCAGCCCGGCAATTTCAAGCCCGTTTACCGCACCACCGCCGACTACATCGCCATCGTCAACGACATCACCGGCAAGGACATGGGATGGTTCTTCGAAGCCTATCTGTATCACGCTGCCCTGCCCGATCTGGTCATGACGCGTCTTGGCGATCAGGTCCGCCTGACGTGGCAGACAGGCTCCGATCAGCCCTTCAACATGCCCGTGGACGTCGAGATCGACGGCGTCACCCGCACGCTGGAAATGCAGGACGGCACCGTCGTCTTCGGTGCCGCTGAGAACGCGCACATCATCCTTGATCCTAAATCCAAGGTTCTGCGCCGCCTGCCCTATATCGAGGAGTGGAAGGCCACCGCCCGCTGACGAAAAAGGCTCCGCAGCCAAACTACGGAGCCAAGGTTTCGGGAGAAGCGGAAGGGGTCGCTTTTCCTAGTATTTCACCGTCAGTTGCAGCCCCACGGTGCGCGGCATGTTGAAGTTGCCATAGTCACCGAAGGTCGGACGGTTGGACGGGTCGCGGCGGTACACAAACGTCTTGTCCAGCAGGTTGCGCGACCACAGGGCCACTTCCATGCTCGGACCACCCAGCTTGGTAGGAATATCGGCGATAGCGACACGGCCATTCACGATGAAGGAGCTGTCGTTCTGCACGTCGAACTGCTCGAAGCTGTAGCTGGCGTCTGCATAGTTGGCGTCGAGGTGGGCCTTCAGCGTCGCCCCCATGAACGGCGATTCCCAGTCGGCGGCGAAGTTGGCAGCATTCTCGGGCGTATAGGCGATGAACACCTTCTGCATATTGCCCGTGAACGGGTTGGCAGTGTCCGGCACCTGAGCATCCGTATAGGTATAGGATGCCGACAGACGCAGGTTATCCGTGGCCTGGAACAGGCCTTCCAGCTCAAGCCCGCGGATCTTGGTGGTGCCCGGCGCATTGACCGTTTCCAGCGTGTTGCGGGTGCCAGTGATCAGGCTGAAGTCCAACTGGCTGTCGGTGCGGTCCATCGCATAGAGGGCCGCATTCAGGCGCACACGGTTGTCGAACAGATCGCTCTTTACGCCCACCTCATAGGCCTCGACCTCTTCCGGATCGAAGGAACGATAGGTCAACGAGCGCGACGATGCACCACCGGCACGATAGCCGGTCGAGTATTTGGCATAGACGCTGACGTTCTCGCTCGCCTCATAGGCCACCGTCACCAGCGGATCGAAGCGCTCGACCGAGGAGGCAAAGTGCAGTTCGCCTGCGACGCCGTTCACAACCGGCAGCGCATTGTTGACGATCTCCAGCGTGCCGTCCTTGTCATCCCAGGTGAAACGACCACCGACCGTCAGGTGCAGGGCGTCATTGAGGATGTTCGGCGTCCACGTCGCTTGACCATAGATGGCCTTGGATTCCGAATGGGCGGTCGAGGCGCGGTCGATAAAGCGCGAACCTCGCAGCGTCGGCGTGGGGTCCAGAATGGTGTAGCCCGTACCGTCCGCGTTCCAGCGGTTGGTCGTCGGGGTCGCGGCATCGTCCGACACGGTTTCCTTGAAGTAGTACAGGCCCGCGACGTACTCGATGCGGTCACCGATGTTACCGACGGCCTGCAGTTCCTGACTGAACTGGTGCTGCCAGAAGCCAGCCAACGAGTAGCGGCTGAAGTTGGCGTTCGGACCTACGACCGGCGGACGGTGCGCGCCGCCGATGTTGTCCCACTGGTCCACATCCAGATCGCGGTAAGCGGTGATGGAGCGGATTTCCAGATTGTCGCTCGGACGCCACGACAGGTGCAGGTCGATGCCACGCGTGTCGTTGATGTTCCACTGCTGCGGCACACCGATGTCGGCCATACGCATACGCTCCTCGCCCTCAACCTCGACCAGCGGTGACAGGTCACGGATGCTGCCCGACGGGATCGAGGCGGAGGTGAACGGCACCACCGGCAGGTTGAAATAGTTCCAGTTCAGCAACTGGCTATAGAAGGGGGTGTTCTTGTCCTTGCTGATGTCCGCCGCCAGCGTAGCGGTGAAGGTATCGCTCGGCGTCCAGCGCACCTGACCACGCAGGCCGCGACGGTCATATTCACCAAAGCCCTGCTCGCCCGACAGACGGTTTTTGGTCACCGGACCCTGTACCGAGATCACGCCATCCAGCTTGACGGCGAAGTCGCCGAACGCCGGAAAATCGACGTGAACTTCGGAGTTATAGGAATCCAGATTGCCGACACCGGCCACGGCCCGCAGACCAAACTCGCCCGTTGGCTTCTTGGTGATCAGCGACAGGGCACCGCCTTCGGTATTACGCCCAAACAGCGTGCCTTGCGGACCCTTCAGCACTTCCACGCGGTCGATGTCCAGTAGCGCCGCGGCCAGACCGTGCTGACGTGCCAGATAGACGCCGTCGATATAGACACCGACGCCCTGTTCACGGGCGGGCTGGTTCGCATCGTTCGGCACGATGCCGCGAATGCCGACCGTCAAAGCCGACTGGCGCGCTTCAAAGGTCGTGATGCGCAGACCCGGCACGCTGCCATCCGACAGGTCCATCAGGCTTTGCACATTGCGGTTGGTCAGGTCTTCGGACGAGGCCACCGAGATCGAGATCGGCGTGTCTTGTAGGTTGGTCGCGCGCTTGGTGGCGGTCACCACAATATCGGACAGCCGCGACGGACCCTCGCTATCGGCCGGCGAGACCGGTACCGGCTCTTCATTGTTGTCCGCAGCCAGAACCGGCGCCGCCATAGCCAAAGAAAGGGCCGTCACCGAGACAGCCGCCATCAAACGTTTCATCGCATATCCCTCGTCTCGCGCATCCGGCGTCGAGCGAGAGGCGGTCTAACGAGGGTTTGCGAATGAGAGACGACCGATCGGCGGCACCAAAAATACAGTTTGGATTCAGGCTCGCGACGATCCTTCCGCAACCGGATCAATCGTCATAAAGCGGCGATGTTACAGCCTAGACGCCGCTCGTAACGCGCTTCACTGTGACGTTGCCACTATCTTTCCGAGGGGGATTACATGCGACACTTGTCCGGCCTGATCGGCACGGCGGCTCTGGCCTTCTCCGTGGCCCTGCCCGCATCGGCACAAACCGCTCTGCCCACTCTGGAAAAGCCGTCGCAGGTTCTGTTCTGGTCTCAAGAGGCCCGCGAGGCCGGCTTTCGCGCCATGGACCGCATCGTGCCCCATCGGGTGATCAAGGCCGGTCCCCATGCCCGTGAACTGCCGCAGGGCACACCACTGTCTCTCGACGTCGACGCCTATATGCAGGCCGAGCACACGGCGGGGATATTGGTGCTGCAAGATGGCCGCGTGCGGTTTGAACGCTATGGCCTCGACTTTGGACCGGAAGGCCGCTGGACCTCCTTCTCGGTCGCCAAATCCCTGACTTCGACCCTCGTTGGTGCCGCCATCGCCGACGGCTATATCGAAAGCCTCGAAACCCCGATCATGCGCTATCTGCCCGAACTGGAGGGCAGCGCATATGACGGCGTCACCGTGCGCCAGTTGCTGACCATGACCTCGGGGGCTGACTGGAATGAAGACTACACCGACCCCAATGCCGACGTAGCCCGCTTCTTCGAGCCGCACGAGACGGACGGCATGGACCCGACGCTCCATTACATGCGCCAACTGAAACGCGCCGCAGAGCCGGGCTCGCGCTGGCACTATTCCACGGGCGAAACCAATCTGGTCGGCGTCCTGCTTACCCGCGCCACGGGCAAGCCGCTGGCCGACTATCTGTCCGAAAAGCTTTGGGGTCCCTACGGCATGGAGCAGGACGCGGGCTGGATGATCGACGCCGTAGGCCAAGAAGCCAGCGGCTGCTGCGTGATGGCCTCCCTTCGCGACTGGGGCCGCGTGGGCCAGTTCATCCTCGACGGCGGAAAGATCGGCGACAGCGACGTCTTGCCCGAAGGCTGGCTGGAACAAGCCACCACCAAACAGGCCGACATCGGTGAACCCGTCGAAGGCTACGGCTTCCAATGGTGGACGCACGATAACGGCCGCTTCGGCGCCTACGGCATCTTCGGCCAATCGATCACCATCGACCCTAACCGCCGCACCGTCGTCGTCATCCTGTCCGCATGGCCCACCGCGACCGGACGCTCGCCCCAGCGTAGCCGCCTGCTCCAGCAGGTCGCCGCCGCCGTGGACGCATCACCTCAAGCCTCCAGCGCCACATCCCAATAGAGGTAGTCGAGCCAGCTCTTATGCAGGGTGTGGGGCGGGAACTTCCGTCCGGCCTGCTGAAGCTGCCATGCGGTCGGGCGTTCGACTTTGCGGCGTAGCGGCATGTGCGCCTGAAGCGGGGTGCGACCGCCCTTCTTCAGATTACACGGCCCGCAGGCGGTGACGATATTCTTCCACGATGTCACCCCGCCCTGCGACCTCGGCAGAACGTGGTCAAAGGTCAGGTCCTGTGACGTGCCCGGCTGTCCGCAATACTGACAGCTAAAACCGTCGCGCAGGAACAGATTGAACCGCGTAAACGCAGGACTACGGTCCTGATCAATATAGGATTTGAGGCAGACCACACTGGGCAGCTGCATTTCCATGGAGGGGCTTCGCACCACCTTGTCATAGGTAGCCACCACCTCGACCCTGTCCTGCCACACGGCTTTGATGACCTCTTCCCACGACCATAGCGACAGCGGGAAATAGGAAAGAGGCCGGAAGTCGGCATTCAACACGAGGGCCGGAAACCCCGAGGGCGCACCAGTCAGCACCTGCATCGCGCAGGCCCTCCGACACAGCAAACTATCGACGCAAGAGGACTGAAGACACTTCTCCTTCCCTTGTCAGGACGAAGAAAGTTAAACCTGATTCCCTGCAATCACCATGACTGAAAGATCATGGTTCTTTTACAGCAAAGCTTCAGAAGCGTTGCGGGGTGCTGGGGAATGCCGGAAGACTCCAGCCCTTGAGGATCGCACCGGCCCGCAGGGCCAGACCCGCGGCAATGGCCAAAAGCACCGCGACCACCGTCGGAAGATTGATAGCCTTAAGCGCCACAAACAGCGTCGCCGAGAGTAAGGCCGCAGTGATGTACAACTCGCGGCGCAGCAGGATCGACGGTTGGTGCGCCAGCACATCACGCACGATACCGCCGAACGAGGCCGTAAGCGCGCCCATAACAATGCAAATCAGCGGAGCCGCGCCATAGGACGCTGCCTTGGCCGCACCCAGCACCCCATAGGCTGCCAATCCGATCGCATCCAGCCAAAGCAGGGCCCGAAAGCGCCACGTACGCGCACCGATCACCCATACGCCCAGCGCCGCGCCCAGACAGATGGCGATGTACCACCAGTCCTTGACCCAGAAGACCGGCGCACCGATCAACAGATCGCGCACCGTCCCCCCGCCCACGCCCGTAAGGGCGGCGAAGAAGGCGAAGGTCACCAGATCATGCTTCTGACGTGCAGCGGCCAGCGCACCGGTCGCGGCAAACACAGCCACACCCGCGAAATCCAGCAGGGGCAGTACATTTTCCGGTCGCGCCAGTTCGGCCGTCGCAGTCAGCGGTGTCACATCGATCCTCCGGCGCGGGCCACATCTGCGCCAACCCCATCCATAACACGACCTTTGCGTTTGTCCTGCCTCGCCAAAGGTTTGCTATGGTTCGAGCGTGATCTCGCCGCGCTTCACCGCACCATACCAGTGCCACAGCATCTGAGCGGCTACGGACCGATACGGCTGCCACCCCTCCGACACCTTATAGAAGTCGCGCTCTTTCAACCGCGCCTCCTGCCGGTCGGCCCAGCGCCACGCCTCCTGCAATGCCACATCGCCTGCCGGAAACACGTCCATACGGCCCTCGCAGAACATCAGGAACGTTTCCGCCGTCCACCGCCCGACACCCTTGATCGCCGTCAGTGCAGCCACAGCTTGCGCATCATCCAGACGCTCCAGATGGTCGAAATCGATCCGTCCGTCGCTATGCGCCCGCGCAATCTCGTGGGCATAGCGCGCCTTTTGTCCGGAAAGCCCAAAGCTCCGCAGCACCTCGACGTCCAGCGCCAGGACCCGCTCGGGCGAAATCTCCCCCAGCCCCTCGCCGACCCGACGCCAGATCGAGGCCGCCGCCGCCACCGACACCTGTTGCTCCACGATCATCCGGAACAGCCCCTCGAACCCACCGGTCCGCAGCCGCCACGCCATCGGCGGCGTCTGGCTATGGATCACAGCCAAGCGGGCATCCATGACCGCCAGGGCCTCGCGCGCCGACGCCATGTGCACGGTAAGGGCTTCGGCCTTTTGCAAATCCGTTTCGCTCATTGGCACACCATGGTTCACCGCGTGCGCGATGCACAGACCCAAACTCGACACCCACCCCGCGCAAGACTAGCTTGGCCAGCGTGTTTGCCACCCGATTTGCCCCCTCTCCGACCGGCCGCCTGCATAAAGGCCATGCCTTTTCCGCGCTGACCGCCCGCCAAGCCGCTTCCGAAGCGGGCGGGCGATTTGTGCTGCGGATCGAGGATATCGACCCCACCCGTTGCAAGCCTGCCTTCGAAGACGGCATCTATGAAGACCTGCAATGGCTGGGTCTGGACTGGGAGCACTCGGTCCGGCGGCAGTCCGATCATCTGGACGACTACGCAGGGGCGGTCGAGAACCTGCGACAACGCGGACTGGTCTATCGCTGCTTCCGGACCCGTAAAGAGATTCTGGACACCATCGGCCACGCCCCGCATGGCGCTGCCGAAGCCGTCCGCCCCGGCCCACACCCACAAGATGAAGAGGCCGAACTGCTAAGGGCCGGAAGGCCGTTCGCATGGCGACTGTCTCTGGATGCCGCGCGTGACACACTGGGCGGCGCAGCGTGGGACAGCCTTTCCTTCTTCGAGGAAGGCCAAGGGCCGCAGGGCGAGATTGGTCGCATCAAGGCCCGCCCCGAGACGGCCGGCGACGTCGTTCTGGCGCGAAAGGATGCCGGAGCCGCCTATCATCTGGCCGCCGTTCACGATGATGCCTTGCAGGGGATGACCCACATTATACGCGGGGTCGATCTGTTCGAAGCCACCCACATCCAGCGGCTGATCCAGAGCCTGTTCGGCTGGCCGGAACCAATCTACCGCCACCACCGCCTGCTGACGAGTCCAGACGGCAGACGCTATGCCAAACGCGATGGATCGGTCACCCTGCAAGCCCTGCGCGAAGGCGGCATGACCGCCGAGGATCTGCGCGCCGAGATCGGTTTCTAGCGGGCACAAAAAAACGCGGAGGACCAAAAGGTCTTCCGCGTTTTCCTGAACCTTTAGGTCCGGGAGCCGGGGTTCTTAGAGAACCTTCAGTTCCACAGCAGCGGTTTTGCCGCGCTGGTTTTCGAGTTCGTACTCGACCTTGGTGTTGTCATCCAGGCCAGCAAGGCCGGCCTTTTGGACAGCAGTGATGTGGACGAAAACGTCCGAACCACCGTCATCAGGTTGGATGAAGCCATAACCCTTGGTCGGGTTGAACCACTTGACCGTGCCGGTCGCCATGTTGCGTCTCCATTGAACGCGTTTTCCAGTCGAATTCCCCGAAGAGAACCCGTCAGTCCATCTGGACAACCTCGTTCGACTAAGGAGCGAGACGCGAGTTTGGACCTCACGCGATATCCGGACTGCGCAAACGTTGTCCCTTGCTATTCGCAAACGGTCAACTGAAATGATTCCGTTATTTCAACTTGCCGCGGCCGCAGAGATCATTTCGCTCATAAGCGCAGAGCAGGCTTCTCCGCCGTGTTCGGCATCGTTCGCCACAGACACAAAGGCGAGTTTTTTCGCCGGAGCCATAACAACGGTCGCAAACCACATCGTATTGGAACCGTTATGTAATACAGCCGGACCGCCCGCCCAGGCCCTTGATCCGGGTGCCATCCAGCCCAAGGCATACTGCTCGCCATCCAGCGGAGTGAGCAGCCGCGACAAACTGTCCTGCGACAGCCAGCCCGCCGTCATCATGGCGTTCAGGAACCGTCCATAGTCGGCCAATCCCATATGGATGGTTCCCGCCGGACCCATCACCGCAGGATTGTCTGAACCCGCACTTTCAGGGTTCACCGGTTTGAGCTGTGCACCATGCCCCCACGGCTGTTCTCCCTGCGGCGCGCCACAGCCCGCCGTCACCATGCCGAGCGGGGCGAAAACCTCGCTGCGCATCAGCTCTTCCCACGGTTGTCCGCTCAGCCCCTCCATGAGCGCGCCCACCAATATGTAGTTGGCGTTTCCATAGGTATAGGTTCCCCGAGGACCGTTCGGAGGTGCCGCAAGAACCGCCTGCACCAACTCGCGCCGCTGAACCGGAAGGGGCTGTGGCTTCATCCGCGAAGCCATCAACCAGAGCGGCGTGATGTAGGTGTCGTCATAAAGCCCTGCGCGGTGACGCATGAAATCGTCGACACTGCGATCCGACCACCCCGCATGAATGGCCATCCCCGGATAGGCAGCCTCCACAGCGCGGGGCAGCGGCATGTCCCACGCGGCCTTGCCCTGCTCCACCAGTCGCGCCCATAGCGCCGCCGTCATGGCCTTACCGTTGGAGCCGAGATGCCAGCGGTCGTCTTGGGTCACGGCAGCCTCACCATCGGCGCGCCGCAAGCCTTTGGCCCCTTGCCAAAGCGTCTGCCCGTCCTTCCAGACCCGTCCCGCCAGCGCCACAGGCTTGGCTGCTTCGAACGCCCGTTCGAGCCCTGCCTCAAATGGTGACGCAGCCGCCTGCGCCCGCGCAAATGCAGGCATCACCCCCGTCATGGAAGCCGAAGCCCCCGCGACAAGAAACACGCGGCGATCTGGGCCAACAGAGGCAGCAACGGTTCGGGCTTGGTCGGTGTTTTGCATATCGCCATGCTTGACCCTCGTCGCAGATAAGCAAAGTTACGAGCGTGTAATGCGGCAAATCACAGCGGTTTTGGCCCTGTCCCCAATGCGAGAAGCGAGACGCCATGTCCAAAGACTATGAAGCCCAGTTGGAAGCCCTTCAGGTCCAAATCGTCGAGATCCAAGCGGCAGGCATCGAACAGGGCCGCAAGACGCTGATCATCTTTGAAGGTCGCGATGCGGCGGGCAAGGACGGCGCGATCAAACGCCTGACCGAGAATATGGCCCCGCGCTTGACCCGCGTGGTCGCCCTGCCCAAGCCCACAGAGCGTGAAAGCAGCCAGTGGTACTTCCAACGTTACGTCCCGCACCTGCCGGCGGCGGGCGAGACAGTCATCTTCAACCGCTCATGGTACAACCGCGCCGGCGTCGAACCCGTAATGGGCTTCTGCACGCCGCAACAGCACGCCGACTTCCTGCGCGACGTCGAGGACTTCGAGCGCCTGCTGGCCAACTCGGGTATCACCATCATCAAGCTGTGGTTGGACATCAGCCGCGAGGAACAGGCCAAACGCCTGTCCGAACGAGAAAGCGACCCGATCAAACGCTTTAAAGTCTCGCCCATGGACAAGGAGGCTCAAGCGCGCTGGGACCTCTATTCCAAGGCCCGCGACGAAATGCTGACCAAGACCAGCTTCGACTTCGCCCCTTGGACAGCGATTAAAACCGACAAGAAAAAGACGGCGCGTCTCAACATCATCCGCCACATCCTGCATGCCGCCGCCCAGTCCCCCATAAAGGTGGACAAGCCGGACAGCGATGTCGTCCTGTCGGCAAAGTCAGCCAAGGGCAAGCTGAACCCCTGACCGCCATTGTAGTCATCAGTCTTCGCCGCGGCCTTCGATCTCGGTGACGGCGGGGGCCGTCGTCTTGCTGGGCTGGCCGGTCAGACCGCCCAGCAGGCTGCTGATCTGGTCGGTCGGACCAGTACCCAGTGCTGCACTGGCTTCCAGCTTGGACGCCCGCTCCCGCAGGGCTGCCATCATCTCTAGGCGCGGATCATCTGCGGGCAGGTGATCGGCGTGAACCTTGCCGCGCTTCAACTCTTCGAGCAGCTCAGCGAAACGCTCCTGATTAAGCGACTCGCCCTGTTCGAACAGGTTGATGGCTTCCTCCAGCGCTTCCTCCCACGAGCGTTCGTCGTTTGCATTCGCCGGGGTCTGGGGCGTAGTCAGAGTATCAGCCATTTCAGCGTCTCCATCGTAGCATCGTCCCCGACACGCTGGCGGGAACTCTCCTATTCGAAATGGGCGCAGCCGCTGTCCGGTTCCGTCCTCAACGCGGAGTTAACCCCTATGGCCCAGCTTGGTTTGCACAACCCTGTTTGCCCCAGCACAGTGAAAGGTCGCCGATGTCCACCATCCTGACCCAGAACTACCGCCGCCCGCGCGATCACTTCCAGCCGGAAGACATGGACCCGCAGGACCAGCGTCGGCTACGCGGCTTGCTGGAACAGATCGACTACACCGCCTGGCTGGCAAACCGCGAGGTCATCGGCCAGATGCTGGGCGAGGCCGATCCCGTCCATTTCGAAAAGCTGGCCGTCATGACGGCACAGGCCCGCGCGCGCTGGGCGGCTGAAGCTCTGCGCCTCAGCCAGTCGGGCTCGCCAGCCACACCCGATCAGGTGGCGCGACTGTCCTCGGCCCGCCTTGCCTATGAAGAACTGGCCGAGGCCTATGAAGCCCTTCGCCGGATGGTCGAGCGGGGCTATGTGCCACTCAAGCCAGCCCCGCCGCCGCCGGTTTAGTCCAGTCTCGTCGGTCGCGTGACGACAGGCGCGTTTGGATCGGTTTCCGGCGGACGCGCTGCGGTGGGCGGCGGCCCCTGAACAACGGGCGGCGTATCGGCCTCCACAGGCGGCGTGACCACCACGACCGGAGCGGTGCTCTGGGGTGCCGGACGCGTCTGGGCCACAGGCGCAGTCGTGCGTGATGGCTCTGCAGGTGCAGGCCGGGGCCTTGCAGCGGCTTCACGCGCGGGAGCAGTCGTAGCGCGAGCCGGTGCGGCCGGTGCACGAGGCGCAGCAACGGGCGGGGTCGAGGTCGCAGCAACATCCGCTACCACAGGCGCTTCCACAGGCGCTTCGGCAGGCAGTTCCACCGGCGCGGTTGCTGTCTCCTCTCGTGCCGTCACCGGCGGAGCGGGCGTTTCAGTCACAGTGGCCGGTTCGCGATTGAACCACACCACCGCTGCCACGCCCGCGGCGAGCGCAATCGCGCCCACAGCCACCCAAGTCCCGATCCCGCGCTTGCCTTTAACTGACGATGGTGCCGCAGCAATCACCGGCTCGGGGGAAGACACGACCGGTTCGTTCAGGACATCGCGCGCTTCCGGCACAGCAGTCGCCACGGGTGCAGCGACCACAGGAGCCTCTGCTGCGGGCGCAGTCGTCACAGGTTCGGACGCCTTCGGCTTGGTGGGCGGCGGCGGAACCAGAGTATTGCCGAATATGCCGGAGTCGTTGGCCTGCGGGACCGCACCCTTGCTCTCGCTCACAGAAGGCTTGGGCGACGGGACGTTGGAGAACCCACCCATGCCTGCACCTGCAGCCGCAGACCCCGTCACGCGTGGCGTGGCGGACTGGGTGCGCGGGGGCTGCGGATGGGGCGGCATGGCCATCAGACGCGCCAGCCCCTCATCTCTCGGCAGAGGTCCGGCCCGGAACGTGACCTGGGGAGGACGTCCCCATACGACACGGCCCTTCTGGAATGTCCCTTCGCCGACGGCAGGAATACGCGCCGGCGGCGGCACAGACTGGCCCTCGCGCGGGGTGTTTTCGACGGGTGGCGTTGACGCTTTGGACGACATACGAACTCCAGCATCCTAGATCGAACGATCAGGACATCAGCACATGGGGACAAATCTATGGCCTGACGATGCCTGTTTCACATCACCTGCACAGGCCCTTCGCCTATCCGATAAAATCACGGTTGGGCGAACAGTCCAACAAGTCTGGTTCACTACACAACCGGCGCAATCCAATATCTGTGCGGTGCCATTGTTGACGTAAGGTCGCCTATTAACTTTACCCAACGTCATACAAATCGACCCGAGACTGTGCAGTTTTCGGGAACAATGGACCAATGCGGCCTTTCGAGCAGTTGACCCGCGCCCCCATGCCGTTCATCAACAAAGAAAATATTCAATGGGGAAAGGCTGCGCACTCATGGGTATGGTGGCGAACATCAAGAGCGAAATCCGCTTTCTGGGAGGGCTTGTACGCCTCCTGAAGCGCATCAAGCCGATCGCTCTGGATAGTGATGTTCTGATCTGCGACGACATCGAAGAAGCCGTCGACAAATACCCGGATAACATCTGCGTAGAAGACGAGACCCGTCGCCTGACCTACCGCGAGTTCGAAGCGCTCGCGAACCGTTACGCCAACTGGGCCGCCAGCCGTAACCTCAAGCGTGGCGACACCATCGCCCTGCTGATGCACAACCGTGTTGAATACGTGGCGGCATGGTTCGGCTTCTCCAAGGTCGGCGTGGCAACGGCCCTGATCAACAACAACCTCAACGGTTCGGCTCTGGCCCACTGCCTGAACATTTCGGGCGCGTTCAACGTCGTCACCGACGAAGACTGCTGGCAGGCCGCCGAGGACAGCCGCGGTTTGATCGACCGCGACATCATGCTGTGGGTTCTGGGTCTGGGCGAAGAGAACGAGACCAACACCCGCCGCGACTTCGACAATGCCGTCCGCAGCGCCTCGTCGGTCCGTCCGGATCGCGGCCTGCGCAAGGGCCTGACCAACCGCGATACCGCGCTCTACATCTACACCTCGGGCACCACCGGCCTGCCAAAGGCCGCGCGCATCCCGCACTCGCGTGCCCGCACCTATATGCGCGCCTTCG
>NZ_JSYD01000080.1:0-9138 GCF_054824005.1 Brevundimonas sp. GN22
GGAACTGGCCGAGCCGGGTATCCAGCTGTTCCGTGAAGGCGGCATCGTCCAGCAACTGGGCATCGTCGAAGCGTCCAAACACGGCTTTAACGTCACGGTCACGGCCCACGCCCTGATCATGGTGTTCTTCGTGGTCATGCCTGCGACCATGGGCGGTTTCGCCAACTACTTCACGCCGATCATGATCGGTGCGCCGGATATGGCCTTCCCGCGTCTGAACAACATCTCGTTCTGGATGCTGGTTGCCGCCTTCATCATGCTGTCGATGTCGCTGTTCGTGGACGGTGGTCCGGGCCGCGGCTTCGGTGGTGGCTGGACGGCTTATCCGCCGCTGTCGACCATGGGCCACACCGGTCCGTCGTTCGACATGGCCATCTTTGCCCTGCACATCGCCGGTATCTCGTCGATCCTCGGCTCGATCAACTTCATCACCACCATCTTCAACATGCGCGCGCCGGGTATGACCCTACACCGCATGCCGCTGTTTGCGTGGGGCGTTCTGATCACCGCCTTCCTGCTGCTGCTGTCGCTGCCGGTTCTGGCTGGCGCCATCACCATGCTGCTGACCGACCGTAACTTCGGCACGTCGTTCTTCGATCCGGCCGGCGGCGGTGACCCGGTCATGTACCAGCATCTGTTCTGGTTCTTCGGTCACCCGGAAGTGTACATCATGATCCTGCCGGGCTTCGGCATGATCTCGCACATCGTCTCGACCTTCTCGAAGAAGCCGATCTTCGGCTACCTCGCGATGGCTTACGCCATGGTCGCTATCGGCTTCATCGGCTTCATCGTGTGGGCTCACCACATGTACACGGTCGGTATGTCGATCGAGCTGCGCACCTACTTCGTGGCTGCGACGATGATTATCGCGGTTCCGACCGGCGTTAAGATCTTCTCGTGGATCGCCACCATGTGGGGCGGCTCGCTGACCTTCAAGACCCCGATGCTTTGGGCTATCGGCTTCATCTTCCTGTTCACCGTCGGTGGTGTGACCGGTGTGGTGCTGTCGAACGCCGGCATGGACTACTCGCTGCACGACACCTACTACGTCGTCGCCCACTTCCACTATGTGCTGTCGCTGGGTGCCGTCTTCTCGATCTTCGCCGGTTTCTACTACTGGTTCGAGAAGATGTTCGGCGTGAAGTACAACGAGTTCCTAGGACAGCTGCACTTCTGGGTCATGTTCGTTGGCGTTAACGTCATCTTCTTCCCGCAGCACTTCCTGGGTCTGCAAGGCATGCCGCGTCGTTACATCGACTATCCGGAAGCCTACACCCTGTGGAACCAGGTCTCGTCCTACGGCTATCTGATCACCATCGTAGGTGTCGGCATCTTCCTGATCATGCTTCTGGAAGCCGCCATCCGTCGTCGTCCGGGTGAAGCCAACCCGTGGGGCGAAGGTGCCACCACGCTGGAATGGACCCTGTCCTCGCCGCCTCCGCACCACCAGTTCAACGAACTGCCGGTGGTGAAGGCGGACGACCACCACTAATCCCTCTCCCGGGATAACAAATGGAGAGGCCGCCCTTTCGAGAACCGGAAGGGCGGCCTTCGCCTTATATGAGTATGACCCAGCACCAAGCCCCCCTCATTTCGACCGCCCAGCCGGAAGACTTCTTCCAGCTTCTGAAGCCGCGCGTCATGTCGCTGGTCGTGTTTACGGCTGTCACCGGTCTGATCGCGGCGCAGGGCCATCTGGCTTTGCTGAACGCTGTCGTGGCGGTGATCTGCATCGCCGTGGGGGCAGGTGCTGCAGGGGCGCTGAATATGGCGCTGGAGGGCGAGACAGACGCCCTGATGCGTCGCACGCGTGGCCGCCCCGTCGCGGCAGGCCGCGTGCGCAAGAACGACGCCATGGCCTTCGGCGTCATCCTGTCGATTTTTTCGGTCATGCTGCTGGGCATGACCACCAACTGGATCGCCGGTGGCCTGTTGGCCCTGACGATCGTCTACTACGCCGTCTTCTATACGCTGATGCTCAAGCGTCGCACGCCCCAGAACATCGTCATCGGCGGTGCCGCCGGGGCCTTCCCGCCGGTGATCGGCTGGGCGGCGGCGACGGGTGATGCACCGTGGCAGGCGTGGTTGCTGTTCCTGATTATCTTCCTGTGGACCCCGCCGCATTCATGGGCCCTGGCGCTGTATTCGGCCGGTGACTATGCCAAGGCCGGTATCCCGATGATGCCGGTGGCACGCGGTGCCAAGTCCACCCGTCTGCAGATCCTGATCTATACCCTGGTCTTCGTGCCCGTAGCGATTGCCCCGACCTTTGTGGGTCTGGGAGGCGTGATCTATGGCGTCGTGTCGATCACGGGCGGTCTTTTCTTCCTTTATCTGGCGCTGCGTCTGTGGCGCTCGCGCGCAGGCGATCAGCCCGACAAGGCCGAGGCCGTGGGGCGAGAAGCCGCATTGTACGACGTGCGCGCCGAGGCCAAGCCTGCCCGCAACCTGTTTGCCTTTTCCATCCTGTATTTGATGGCGCTGTTCTCGGCCCTTCTGGTCGAGCAACTGCCGCTCATCGGAGCCTGAGTGCGATGACCCAGAACGATTCTACGCCGCAGTTCATCAAGCTGACCGACGAACAGGTGCGCGCCCGCAAGCGCCGCAACATTGCCATCGCCTGCGGCCTGCTGCTGTTCATCGCCACGGTCTATTCGATCACCGTGTCGCGGATGCATGCCAACAACGAGGCCCGCAAGGCGGCCGAGGCTGCCGAGAATGCAGCGGTGGGCGCAGTGCCTTCCACGGCACCGGCTGTTGAAGCCCCAGCCGTCGAGGTCACCCCGGCGGAGCGTCCGTAATGTCGGGCGATGACGTGAGCGCTAAAAAGGCGGCCCGCAAGAACTGGATCGCCATCGCCTGTGTATTCGGGGTGATGGCGATGACGGGCGCGGCGTTTGCCGCTGTGCCGCTGTATCGTCTGTTCTGTCAGGTGACCGGCTTTGGCGGCACGGTGTCACAAGCGGTCGAAGCGCCCAAGGAGGTGCTGGACCAGATGGTGACGATCCACTTCGACACCAACGTCCGCAATCTGCCGATGACCTTTGTGCCCGAGCTGACCACCCAGCGCGTGCGTATCGGCGAGACGGGGATGGCCTATTTCAAGGTCAAGAACACCTCGAACGAACCTATCCACGCTACGGCTGCTTACAACGTCGTACCTGACAAGGCCGGCCCTTACTTCCAAAAGCTGCAGTGCTTCTGTTTCGAAGGGCAGGAGATTGCCCCCGGAGCCGAGGTTGTGTTTCCTGTCCAGTACTTCGTGGCGCCCGAGATGGCGACCGACCGTGAAGGTCGCGGGATCAAGGAAATCACGCTCAGCTACACGTTTTACCCAACCAAAGGTTTCGATCCTGCGGTTTAAGCCTCAATAGGCATTGGCAAAGCCCGACTGGCAACGCTATAGCCCTGCATAACTCGACTCTTGCCTTAATTCAGAGACCCTGGAATGGCCCACGCGAAACCACAACACGACTACCACCTGGTTGACCCCAGCCCCTGGCCGCTCGTCACCTCGATGACCGTTGTGGTCATGCTGACCGGCGCCGTTATCTGGATGAAGGGCATGTTCGGCCTGCCGGAGGGCACCAAGTGGGTGTTCTTCATCGGCCTGGCCGGTGTTCTGTACTCCATGTTCGGCTGGTGGCGTGATGTCATCAAAGAAGGCCAGAAAGGTGACCACACGCCGGTCGTCCAACTGGGTCTTCGCTATGGCATGATCATGTTCATCGCATCGGAAGTCATGCTGTTTGCCAGCATCTTCTGGATGTTCTTCGACATGGCGATCTTCAACGAAGCCCGCACCCTGATCCCTGAATACGGCAACTGGACGGACACGGCTGCGGCCTGGTCGACCTGGCCGCCGAAGGGTGTCGAGGTCCTGGATCCTTGGAGCCTGCCGCTGCTCAACACCGTGATCCTGCTGCTGTCGGGCACGACCGTGACCTGGGCTCACCACGCCATTCTGAAGAACGACCGTCAGGCCGCCAAAATGGGTCTGTGGCTGACCGTTGGTCTGGGTGTCATCTTCTCGGCTGTTCAGGCCTATGAGTACTACCACATCATCCACGGCCACCTGTTCTTCAACGAAGAAGCCCTGAACTCGAAGCTGTATGGCTCGCTGTTCTTCCTGGCCACCGGCTTCCACGGCTTCCACGTTCTGGTCGGCACCATCTTCCTGGCGGTCTGCCTGCTGCGTCTGTATCTGGGTCAAATGACCCCGCAGAAGCACTTCGGCTTCGAAGCTGCCGCCTGGTACTGGCACTTCGTGGACGTGGTCTGGCTGTTCCTGTTCGCCTTCCTGTACGTCGTTTACGGCTGATCGGCGGACACCAAGTCTGATAATCAGGACGGCGCGGAACTTCGGTTCCGCGCCGTTTTCTTTTGGATGACCATGAGCAGCAGCCAACAACGATTGCAGGGACGTGCGGCCGTCTGGGCCGGAGTGCGCGGGCGGTGTCCGAACTGCGGGCAGGGGCGTCTGTTTGCGGGCTGGCTGAAGGTGCAGCCGCGCTGCGAGGCGTGCGGCTTTGCACTAAAGGATATCGAGACCGGGGATGGGGCAGCCACCTTCATCATGCAGATTACGGGTGCGACCGTGGGCATGGCCGCCGTGGCGTTCAATCTGGCGGTCCAGCCGCCGCTCTGGCTCAATCTGGTGATCTGGTTGCCGTTGGTGGTTCTTGTCTCGGGGGGCTTGATGCGACCCGGAAAGGGGTTGATGACAGCCCTGAATATGCTGCGTACCCGCAAGGACGGCTGATGTCTGATACCCGCTCTAAATCCAAGCCGCGCTTTCCCGTTGTTCTGACGGCGCTGACGGCGGTCTCGCTTGTGGCCCTGATCAGCCTGGGGGTCTGGCAGGTCGAGCGTCTGCAGTGGAAGGAAGGCCTGATCGCGGCCAGTGCCGAGGCAGAGGCCCAGCCGCCCGCACCGGTGGACGAGGTGCTGGCTTCGGCCGCGCCGGAGTTCCGAAAGGTTTTGGTGCTGTGTCGGGGGCTGAACACCGCCCCGTTTGTCGAGTTGCGCTCGATCGAAGAGGGGCAGCCGGGCTTTCGTTTGATTTCGGCCTGTCCGCTGGCGAACGGGCAGTCGATCCTGATTGATCGCGGCTTTGTCGGTCAGGACATCACGTCGCGTCCGGTCGTCGGGAACAACGCCGCCATGCCCGTCTCGTTCACGGGGGTGGTGCGTAAGCCGATCAAACCGTCGGGTATGACGCCGCCGCCGGAGGGCAATGTCTTCTTCGGGCGCGACCCCGCGGCCATGGCCGAGGTGCTGGGTGTGAAGACGCAGGTTTCGCCGTGGATCATCTATGCCGCCACGCCGATCAATCCGGAGATCGAGGGGCTGCACCCCTCGGTGCCGCCTGCGGCCTTCAGCAATAACCACGCCGGATATGCCGCGACATGGTTCGGCCTCGCTGTTGTCCTGATCGGCGTCTATATAGGGCTGCTGCGCCGTCGCCTGATGCGAACGGCCGACCTGCAAGGAAATACCCCCTGACTGTCCGCCTGCACACGCTGTCCAACGGCGTAAGACTGATTTGCGATCCGCTGCCCGGTCGTCGCACCTTTGCCCTGAATGTTGCCGTCGCAGGCGGCGCGCGAATGGAAAGCGAGGCCCAGTCGGGCTGGTCGCACTTCCTGGAGCATCTGGTGTTCAAGGGCGCGGGGGAGATGGGCGCACGCGATATCGTCGAGCGGGTGGAGGCCACGGGCGGCACCATCAATGCAGCCACCGGCTATGAGCGCACCAGCTTTGATATCCGTGGCGTGGACGGCTCGCTGGAGCTGTCGATGCAGGTGCTGTCGGACCTTGTATTCCGACCGGCGCTGGATCCCGTCGAGATCGAGCGCGAGAAGGACGTCGTGGCGCAGGAGATCGCTGAGGCGTTCGACACCCCCGATGACCATGTTTTCGAAATGGCGCAGGCGACGGCTTTCTTTGACCAGTCGCTGGGGCGTCCGATCCTTGGCTCCGTCGAAAGCCTGAAGCCGGTCACGCGCGAACAGATTTCGGCATGGCGTGCGGCGCTCTATTCCCCGGACCGGATGGTCGTGTCCGTGTCGGGCGGGGTGGACGAGGCCGAACTGTTGAAGCTGGCCGAGACATGGTTCGGTTCCGAAGTGGCCGGCCCCGCACCGGTCATTGCCGAGGCGCAGTTCATCGGCGGCGAGGCCCGCATGGCCCGCAAGATTGAACAGGCCAATCTGGTATTCCAGATGGTGGCTCCGTCGGCGACGTCGGAAGACCTGCCGACCGCGCGTCTGTTCACCGAGATTCTGGGCGGAGGCATGGCCTCGCGTCTGTTCCAGTCGGCGCGCGAAGAACGCGGGCTGGCCTATGCGATCGACGCCTATATGGAGCCCTATGCCGATATCGGCCTGCTCGGCATCTATGCGGGTGCGGCTGCCGAACGCTCGCAGGAGCTGGCCGAGGTCTGCGCCCAGCAGGTGGTGCAACTGGCGCTGGACGGGCCGACCGAGGCCGAGATGCAGCGCGCCAAGGCGGTGATGAAGGCCGGTCTGTGGATGTCGGACGAAAGCGCCGCCAGCCGCTCGGCACGCCATGCCACACAAGCACTGGTCTATGGGCATCTGGTTTCGTCGGACGATCTGGCTGATTCGCTTGAGGCGGTGACGACCGAGGGGATGCGCGCCTTTGGCGAGGGGCTGTTGTCCGACGGTCTCACCGCAACGGCGGTTTTGGGTCCCAAGGCGGCCATCAAGGCCGGAAAAGCCTTTGCATCCACAGTTGATGCCGCCCGCACGGGCTATCGCTCGCAGGCTTGAAGCGTTTAGAACAGGCGCATGGCCTTGTTTGACTGGAAATCGGAAAACGAGGGCCCCGTTCTTTACGGGGGCGGGGTCATGTTGCGACCGCCGCGTCCGTCGGACTATCGCGAGTGGGCCGAGATCCGCGAAGCCTCGCGGGACTATCTGCAACCGTGGGAGCCGGCATGGGCCGAGGATGACCTGACCCGCGGGGCCTATAAGCGCCGCTTGGCAGTCTATGCGCGCGAGATGGAACTGGGCACCGCCTATCCGTTCTTTGTGCTGGACCAGCAGACAGGCGGACTGGTCGGAGCGATCACCCTGTCGAACATTCGCCGCGGTGTCGCCGAAACGGGAACGCTGGGTTACTGGATCGGGCGTCCATATGCGGGCGAGGGGCGTGCTACGGCGGCCGTCGGGGCGGTTCTGGACTTTGCATTCGGAGGCTTGGCGCTGCACCGCGTGGAAGCGGCATGCGTGCCATCCAATCATGCGTCGCGCCGCGTACTGGAGAAGTCGGGCTTCCGACACGAGGGAATGGCGAAGGCTTATTTGAAAATTAACGGCGTGTGGGCAGATCATCTGCTGTTTGGCGTTTTGGAGGCCGACCTCGGGGGGCGGAAGCAGCCAGAACGTGACCAATGAGGCAATATTGACCCAACGTTCCAGAGCGCATGCGTGGGACCCGACCATGGCCCTCGAGGCCTTGGCGGCCGCAGATTCTGCGTTGTGGGTCTGGACCCCGTCGCAGGACAGCATCAGCTTTAGCGGTGCGACTCCTTCAATCGGACTAGGCCCGTTGGCACCTGAGTGCACGGCGGCGACCTTTGTGGCCATGGCCCTGCCGCAGGACCGCGCCCTTGCGGAGCGGCTGCTGAAGCCCCGCGCAGAAGGTGCCGAGATTTCCGTGCGCCTGAGAATGCGCGGGTCCGAAACCTGCCTGTGGCGCGGGGTCTGGCTTGAGGACGGTTTGCGCGCGGCGGGCATTGTCACGCTGGAACACCGGATGATCGGAACGGGGCGATGCGCCCTGACGCATCTGCTGGATCGCCGCTCCTTCCTTGGCCGTGTGAGCGAAGGTCTGGTCCAGCCCGGCGAGTTCGAGATGGTTATCGCCGATCTGGACCGCCTAAAGCGGCTGAACGAGGCGCTTGGGCCGGAGCGGGCGGACCTTGTCCTGTCGACGCTGGGCTCGCGTCTGTCGGCAGCCTTCCCCAATGAAGCCGCTCCCGCACGTATCGGCGAGGACGAGTTTGCTGTTTTCGTGCGACGGGACCGTCAGTCGGGGGCCGGGACGGCATCCACCGCCGAACGGATGCGCGAGGCGCTGGAACTGCCGATGTCGGTGGCCGGCTATGACATCTATCCCAGCGTGTCGATCGGTGCGGCAAGCGCCGAGGGCGGTGCCGATGCGCCTGCCGCAGGCGAGTTGCTGCGTCGGGCTTCCCTGGCGCTGGAGCGGGCCAAGACGGGCGGGCGCGGCGGTGCGGCGGCCTATGGTCGTGCGCTTGAGAATGACAGCCTGTCGCGGCTGGCGCTGGAAAGCGAACTTCGCAACGCCTTCAGCCGCGGCGAGATCGAACCCTTCTATCAGCCCATCGTGAATCTTTCGACGGGGGCTGTGGCCGGCTTTGAGGCGCTGGCGCGCTGGCGTCACCCGCAACGCGGACTGGTGCCGCCCGACGAGTTCCTGTCACTGACCGAAGAGATGGGTCTAATGGCGGAGCTGGGTTTGGTGATGATGCGTCAGGCGGCGCGTCAACTGGCCGAGTGGCTGTCGCGCCACCCGGCGGCGGGCGATCTGTTCTGCAGCGTGAACCTGTCGGTCGGCGAGATCGAGCGTCCGCATCTGGTTCAGGATGTTGCCGACATTATCGCCACGACCGGTCTGCCCAAGGGCGCGCTGAAGCTGGAAGTGACGGAAAGCGACATTATGCGCGATCCGAACAAGGCCGCCGAAGTGCTGGCCTCGCTGCGCGAGGTCGGGGCATCGCTGGCGCTCGATGATTTCGGCACCGGCTTCTCGTCGCTGTCCTATCTGGCGCGACTGCCGTTCGATACGCTCAAGATCGACCGCTATTTCGTTCTGACGATGGACAAGGACGAGGGCTCGGCCAAGATCGTGCGTTCGGTTGTGAACCTCGGGCGCGACCTGTCGCTGGAAGTGGTGGCCGAGGGCGTGGAGAACGCCAGCCTGGCCTATCTGCTGGTGCAGGACGGCTGCCACTATGGTCAGGGCTTCGGCTATGCGCCCGCGCTGCCTGCGCAGGAGGCAGAGGTCTATCTGAACGAGTCGCTGGTGGACGGCGCGGCACCGATCAAGGCGCGCAGCTAGTGCGTCAGGCGGTGCCGCCTTGCGATG
>NZ_JSYD01000081.1:0-8409 GCF_054824005.1 Brevundimonas sp. GN22
TTTCACCGCGGGCAAAGTGACCACGACTGAAAAGGTCGATGTCGTCTTCATCGGCTCGTGCACCAATGGCCGCCTCCCCGACATGCGCGTCACCGCCTCCATCCTGAAGGGCCGCAAGGTCGCCGATGGCGTTCGCATGCTGGTGGTCCCCGGCTCCGAAGCGGTCCGCCGTCAGGCCGAGGCCGAAGGTCTGCACACGATCATCACCGAGGCCGGTGCCGAATGGCGCATCCCCGGTTGCTCCATGTGCATCGCCATGAACGGCGATGTGGTGGGCGAGGGCCAACTGTGCGTCTCGACCTCCAACCGCAATTTTGAAGGCCGCCAAGGCAAGGGTGCCCGCACCATTCTGGCCAGCCCTGCCACCGCCGCCGCCAGCGCCGTTGCCGGTCATCTGGCGGACCCTCGTGACTATCCGGCTCTGGTCGAGGAGGCCGCTTGATGCAACCGTTCAAGACGCTGACATCCAAGGTCGTGGTCCTGTCTCAGGCCAATATAGACACCGACCAGATCATTCCGGCCCGCTTCCTGACCACCACCACGCGTGAAGGTCTGGGCAAGCACGCCTTTAATGACTGGCGCTATGAGGCCGATGGTTCGCCCAAGCCCGAGGCCATCCTGAACCGCATCGACCCGAGCGAGTACCGCATCATTCTGGGCGGGGCGAACTTCGCCTGCGGCTCCTCGCGCGAGCATGCCCCGTGGGCGCTGCTGGATTATGGCTTCAAGGCCGTGATCTCGACCGAGATCGCCGACATCTTCACCTCCAACGCGCTGAAGAACGGCCTGCTGCCCATCGTGGTCAGCCAGGGGGTCTGGGACGATCTGGCTCAAAATCAGGACCAGCCGGTCACCATCGATCTGGAGAACAACCAGATCCAGCGCGGCAATGCCGCCCCTGTCCCGTTCAAGGTCGAAGCCTTTGCCCGCCAGTGCCTGATCGACGGTGTCGACACTCTGGGCTGGCTGCTGGTCCGCGACGAAAACATCTCGGCCTTCGAGGCCACCCGAAATGACCCCCAACCGGAGATCGCACGATGAGCGAGAAACGCACCTTTAACATCGTCGTCCTGCCGGGCGATGGCGTCGGCCCCGAAGTCACCAAGGCTGCCCAGCGCGTCCTGACCGCACTGGGTGACATCTATGGCCATCAGTTCAATTTTGAGGAACACCTGATCGGCGGTGCGGCCATCGATGCCACCGGCACTCCGCTGCCGGACGCCACGCGCGATGCCTGTGTGAAGGCCGATGCCGTCCTGCTGGGTGCCGTGGGTGATCCCAAATTCGACGGCAAGCCGGTTCGTCCCGAACAGGGCCTGCTGACCATCCGCAAGGAAATGGGCCTGTTTGCCAACCTGCGCCCCCTGCAGGTTTCGCCTGCACTGGCGCACCGCTCGCCGCTGAAGCGCGAGATCGTCGAGGGCGTGGACCTGCTGGTTTTCCGTGAGTTGACCGGCGGCGTCTATTTCGGCGAACGCACCCGCACCGAAACCGAAGCCTCGGACCTGTGCACCTATTCGGTCGCCGAGATCGAGCGCGTCACCCGCGCCGCCTTCAAGGCAGCCCAACAACGCCGCGGCAAGGTCACTTCGGTCGACAAGGCCAATGTGCTGGAAACCTCGCGGCTGTGGCGCGAGACCGTAAACCGCATCCATGCCGAGGAATTCCCCGACATCACGCTGGAACATGCACTGGTCGATTCCATGGCCATGCACCTGATCCTCAAGCCGCGTGAATACGATGTCATCCTGACCGAGAACATGTTCGGCGACATTTTGTCGGACGAGATTTCAGTATTAGGCGGCTCTATCGGCCTGCTGCCTTCGGCCTCGCTGGGCGAAAGCGGTCCGGGTCTGTTCGAACCGATCCACGGCTCGGCCCCCGACATCGCCGGACAGGACAAGGCCAATCCCATTGGCACCATCTTGTCGGCCTCCATGATGCTGCGCCACAGCTTTGGACTGGAAGACGAAGCCTGCTCGATCGAAGCCGCCGTTGCTGCGGTTCAGGCTTCCAATCAGGTCACGCGTGATCTGGGTGGCGAACTGGGCGCCGAAGCCGCCACTCGCGCTGTGGTCGATGCCATCCGCGCCATCCACTGGGCCGCTTCGCGCCACGTGCCGATGCACTGGGCCTAAAGCCCGCTCCATAAGACAACAAGAAAGGCGGGCTTTGCGGCCCGCCTTTTTCGTTATCCGTCCAGAAGATTTTGGAGCGCGCCACCCATGCGGATGGCCAGCTTCTCTTGCTCGTCATTCGTTAGACTGGAGAAACCGCCAGCCAGTTCGCGGCTAATGGTCATACCCATAATGACACCGGCAACCAGACGGGCCCTGACCTGCGCATCCTCGCCGCCGATCCACTCCGCCAGAGGTTCGAAAAACCTCTCGTTGGAGGATCGCTGAACCACTTCCATAGCTTTGGAAGACCCAATCGAGCGCAGCAGTATCAGCAACCCGCCGAGACGGTTCTCGCCACTGGTACAGCCATCGAACTCGCCAAGGATCACCTCGCGTGCGACGCGCCGTCCAAAGGCCTCACGAGGACCTTCCGTGAGATCACGGCCATTTTTGCAGCTGTCGAGAACCTCGACAAAGAGGTCCTCTTTGGAGCCGAAATAGCGCGAGATCAGAGCCGCATCGACACCGACCTCGCGGGCGATATCGCGCATGCCGACGTCATCGTAGCTATGGGCTGTAAAGCGTTGCCGGGCGACATCGAGTATGGCCTGACGCGTGGCTACGGCGTTGCGCGGCCTATGACTCTCGCGGGCTGACAAAAAACTAAAGTCTCCAAAAAACCTTCTTATGAGTATGGCCATGTCATCAGCCGTTGACAAGGGCTGTCTTCGTGGCCATTAAGTCTACACACGTTGACTGGGCGCGCCCTCCCTCTTTCCCGCGTTCAGCCTCTGCAGACAAAATTCAGTGACCAGGAGATTGCGCCTATGCGCACGGTGAAGATTGCGGCCGCGTCCGTCTTAGTGGCGGCTGCCCTCTACGGCTGCTCAAAAGGTGAGCAGGCCCCCGAACAAGGCGCTCCGCCCGTAACGGTGTCCGCCCCGCTTTCGCAGACAGTTGTGGACTGGGACCAATTCACGGGTCGCTTTGAAGCCACCCGCAGCGTTGACGTACGCGCCCGCGTAGGCGGCTATATCCAGTCGGTCCACTTCAAGGACGGTGACTATGTCCGTCAGGGCCAACTGCTGTTCACGCTGGACCAGCGTCCCGCACAAGCAGCCCTAGCATCGGCCCGCGCCCAACTGGCGCAGGCTCAGGCCCAATTGGGTCTGGCCAGGGCTGATCTGGCGCGCGCCGAAGGCCTGCTGGCCTCCCAGGCCGTCTCGCAAGCCGAGTTTGATGCCAAAAAGGCTGCGGTCCAAACCGCCGAGGCTGCTGTTTCGGCGGCCAATGCCGCTATTCGCGCCCGCAATCTGGAGCTGGAGTTCACCCGCGTGACCGCTCCGATCTCGGGCCGCGTGTCCGACCGTCGCGTTGATCCGGGCAACCTGATCGGTGGCGGTTCGTCTGCCGGTGACATTCTGACCACCATCGTTTCGGCCTCGCCGATCTATTTCGTTTTCGATGGTTCCGAAGCCACCGCTCTGCGCTATCAGCGTGAAGCGGCCAAGGGCGCTGTCCCGATCAAGGTCCGTCTGCAGGACGAAGCCGAGTTCACCCATTCGGGCACGCTCGACTTCACTGACAACGCCATTGATCCGGCCTCGGGCACCATCCGCCTTCGTGCCGTCATCGCCAACGCCAACGGCTTCCTGAAGCCGGGTATGTTCGGTCATGCCCAACTGGCCGGTGCCGCCGAGTACCAGGCCATGCTGGTTCCGGATTCGGCCATCATCGCCGATGGTGCCCGCCGTCTGGTTTACGTCGTGGCGAAGGACGGCACGGTCGGTGCCAAGCCGGTCCAGACCGGTCCGGTCGTCAACGGCCTGCGCGTAATCCGCACCGGCCTTGCCGCCGATGATCGCGTCATCATCAATGGTCAGCAACGCGCCCGTCCGGGCCAGAAGGTTACCGCCCAGAACGGTACGATCAAACCTTCCGAAGCGCCGGCAAACCCTGCGCCGACGACGGCTGCGTCGACGGCCTCCTCCGCCACCTTCGTCAACGCAGGTTGAGTAAAGAGGCATAGGCCGGAAACCCAGTTATGAATTTCTCCCGCTTCTTTATCGATAGGCCGATCTTCGCGATCGTTATCGCCACCTTCATCACACTGGTGGGGGCGTTTGCCTATCCGAGCCTGCCGCTGGCGCAGTATCCAGACATTGCGCCACCCACCATCACCATCAACACCGCCTATCCGGGTGCATCCGCCGAAACGCTGGCCGAGACTGTCGCCGCTCCCATCGAGCAGGAAGTCAACGGCGTTGAGGGCATGCTTTATCTGTCGTCGTCCTCGACGGCAGACGGTGCCGTCGCCGTGACCGTGACCTTCGAGCCGGGCACCGACCTCGATACCGCTCAGGTTCTGGTGCAGAACCGCGTCTCGCTGGCCGAGATGCGCCTGCCCGAAGAGGTCCGCCGCACTGGCGTCAGCGTCAACAAGGCCTCCAGCGGCTTCCTCATGCTGGTCGCCCTGACGTCGGATGACCCCAGCATCGACCGGACCTATCTCGGTAACCTCGGCAACTCGGTCGTGCGCGACCGCCTGCTGCGTCTCGACGGCGTAGGCTCGGTCATGGTGTTCGGCGGTGGCAACTATGCCATGCGCATCTGGATCGACCCGACCAAGGCCGCTGCGCGCAACCTGTCGGCTCAGGACATCGTCGGTGCCCTCCAAGCCCAGAACATCCAGGCTGCTGGTGGCTCGCTGGGTCAGGCTCCGTACCCGACCAACTCGGCGGCGTTCCAAACCCCAATCGACGTTCAGGGCCGTCTACAGACGCCTGAAGAGTTCGGTCAGGTCGTGATCCGCTCCGACGCCCAAGGCCGCGTAACACGTCTGTCGGACGTCGCCCGCATCGAGATCGGTCCGCAGGACTATGGCGTAAACGCCACCTTCGACGGCAAGGCCGGCGTTGGTCTGGGTATCATCCAGCAACCGGGTGCCAACTCTCTGAAGTCGGCAGAACTGGTCCTGAACGAGATGGAAGCCATGGCCAAGGATTTCCCGGCCGGCGTTGCCTATTCCATCCCGTATAACCCGACCGAGTTCGTTGAAGCCTCGGTGGAGTCGGTCATCCACACGGTGTTCGAGGCCGTCATCCTCGTGGCTATCGTTGTTCTGGTCTTCCTGCAGACCTGGCGCGCGGCGATCATTCCGGTGCTGGCCATTCCGGTCGCTCTGGTGGGCACCTTCGCGGTGCTGCTGGGCCTCGGCTATTCGATCAACTCGCTGTCGCTGTTCGCTCTGGTTCTGGCCGTGGGTATCGTCGTCGACGACGCCATCATCGTGGTCGAGAACGTCGAGCGCTACATCCGCGAGGGGCTTACCCCACGTGAAGCGGCCTACCGCTCCATGGCCGAGGTGTCGGGCGCTCTGGTCGCCATCTCGCTGGTGCTGACCGCAGTGTTCGTGCCGACCGCCTTCGTGCCGGGCATTCCGGGTATCTTCTATCGCCAGTTCGCCGTGACGATCGCGTCCTCGACCCTGATCTCGCTGCTGCTCTCCCTAACCCTGTCGCCGGCTCTGGCGGCGCTGCTGCTCAAGCCGCACGTGGCCCATGACGAACATGCGACCCGCAAGAAGGGTGTCCTGGGCTCCATCGGCTATGGCATCGGCTGGGCCGGTAACAAGTTCAACGTTGGCTTCGACTGGCTTTCCGAGAAGTTCGGTGCCCTGACCGCACGCCTTGTGCGCATGACGGTCGTGGTTCTGGCTGTCTACGTCGGTCTGCTGGCCGTGACCGGCTGGCGCCTGACCGACACCCCGACCGGCTTCATCCCCGATCAGGACCAAGGTGTGCTGATCGGTGTCGTCCAGCTGCCCTCGGGTGCCTCGCTGGAACGCACGACCGAAGTGCTGAACCGCACGCTGGAAATCATCAACCAGAACGAAAACGTTGCCGAAGTGGCCGCCCTTGCCGGTCTCGACGGTTCGTCGTTCTCGATGGCTTCCAACTCGGCCACCATGTTCATCAAGCTGAAGCATTGGGACGAGCGCCCGAACAAGGATCAGGCCGCGGCCGCCCTTGGCGGTGCCCTGACCGGTGCAGCGGCCCAGATTCAAGAAGCCCAGATCTTCATGCTGTCGCCGCCTGCGGTTGAGGGCATGGGTAACGGTGGCTTCAAGATGATGATCCAGGACCGTTCCAACGCTGGCTACAAGGCGCTGGAAGGGGCGACATTCGCGATGATGGGCGCTGCTGCCCAAAGCCCGAACGACGTCAGCCAGGTCTTCTCGATGTACAATACCGGCTCGCCGCGTATTCAGGCCGATATCGACCGCGACAAGGCTCTGATGATGGGCGTCCAGCCTTCGTCGGTGTTCGGTACGCTGGGCATCTATCTGGGCTCGGCCTACGTCAACGACTTCAACTATCTGGGCCGCACCTTCCGCGTGACGGCACAGGCAGAGCCGATGTACCGCGACGACATCTCCGACATCGCCAACCTCAAGGTTCGTTCGAACTCGGGTGCGATGGTGCCGGTGGGTGCTGTGGCCAACCTCTACGAGTCCTCGGGCCCGTCGCGTGTTGTCCGCTTCAACCTGTTCCCGGCTTCGGAACTGATGGGTTCGCCTGCTCCGGGCGTCTCTTCGGGTGAAGCTTTGGCCTTCATGGAAGGTTTGGCCGGCAAGGCTCTGCCGGAGGGCTTCAGCTATGAATGGACCGAAATGGCCTATCAGGAAAAAGCATCCAGCGGCTCTGCCGGTGTGATCTTCGTCCTGGCCGTGGTCTTCGTCTTCCTCGTGCTGGCCGCACAATATGAAGCCTTCACGCTTCCGCTGGCCGTTATTCTGATCGTGCCGATGTGTATTCTGGCGGCAATGATCGGGGTCAACCTTATGGGTCTGGACAACAACATCCTCGTCCAGGTCGGTCTGGTCGTGCTCGTGGGTCTGGCGGCAAAGAACGCCATCCTGATCGTCGAGTTCGCCAAACAGGCCGAGGACGAAGACGGTCTCAACCGCTTCGACGCCGCCGTTCAGGCTGCCCGCCAGCGTCTGCGCCCGATCCTGATGACGTCGTTTGCGTTCATCTTCGGTGTGCTGCCTCTGGCGCTGGCAAGCGGCCCCGGTGCAGAGATGCGCCAGTCGCTGGGTATCTCCGTCGTGTCCGGTATGATCGGCGTGACCATCTTCGGTCTGCTGTTCACGCCAGTCTTCTATGTGGTCTGCCGCTGGATCGCCGGAAAGCTGCCGAAGGGCCCCGAAAAGGAACGCCAACTGCCGACCTCCTTCGGTTCGACGCCGCATGATCCGTTCGACACCGACGAAGCCATCCAGAAGGGAGACGCTTGATGAAAGCCTCCATCCGCACCCTGCTGACGGCCTCGGCCTCGGCGGCCCTGCTGGCCGCCTGCGCCGTCGGGCCCAAGCCGGTCGTTCCGACCACGCCGGTTTCGTCGCAAGGCGAATTCATCGGCTCCCAGACTGGCGCGGTTTCGACCGCGCCGGTTCAGGGCAACTGGTGGCGTCTGTATAATGACGCCAATCTGGATGCTTTGATCCAGCAGGCTCTGGCCGAGAACAACGACCTCGAAGCCGCCGCCGCAAACTTGCGTGCGGTCCGTGCCTCGCTGTCGGAGACCCGCAGCAACCGACTGCCGTCAACCACGGTGACGGGTGCCGCCAACCGCAGCCAGTCCTCGACCATCACCGCGCCGCAAGCCGGCGGTGCCGAACTGCCGGACGTCGACACCTATGATGTGGGTCTTGACGTGGCCTATGAGATCGACCTGTTCGGTCGCGTCGAGTCCTCGATCCGCGCCGCCCGTGCCGATGCCCGCGCTGCCGAAGCCGCACTGGAAACCGTGCGCGTGACGGTGGCTGCCGAGACGGCCCGTGCCTATGCCGACACCTGCGCGCTCAACGCACAGGTGGCGGTGGCCGAGCGCAATATCGACCTGCAGACCCAGACCGCAGATCTGGTTCAACGCCTGCTGACCGGCGGTGTTGGTAACGGTCTGGACGTCGCCCGCGCCCGTGCCGCACTGGAGCAAACCCGTGCCAGCCTGCCGCCGCTGCGGGCCGGACGTGATGCGGCCCTATTCCGCCTCGCTACCCTGACGGGCCGCACGCCCGCCGAGGCCAGCGAAGCGGCCAAGGCTTGCAGCACCACTCCGCAACTGTCGCAGCCTATCCCGGTCGGTGACGGTGCTGCCCTTCTGGCCCGCCGCCCCGACATCCGCCGCGCAGAAGCCGAACTGGCCGCTGCCGGTGCACGGGTGAATGTAGCGACCGCAGGCATGTTCCCCTCGATCCGCCTTGGTGGATCGTTGGGCTCGACGG
>NZ_JSYD01000082.1:0-8908 GCF_054824005.1 Brevundimonas sp. GN22
ATGGCCCACGGTGCCAAGATGGCCGAGCAGGCTGGTGCCGATATCATCGACCTGAACTTTGGTTGTCCGGCCAAGGAAGTGACGGGCGCGGCCTGTGGCTCGGCCCTAATGCGCACGCCCGATCTGGCCTGTCGTTTGATGGAGGCGGCGGTCAATGCCGTCAGCCGTCCGGTGACGGTGAAGATGCGACTGGGCTGGGACGAGAACAGTTTGAACGCCGCTGTTCTCGCCAAGAAGGCCGAGGAAATCGGCGTGAAGGCCGTGACGGTTCACGGTCGCACCCGCAAGCAGTTCTACACCGGTGTCGCCGACTGGGATGCGATCGCCGAGGTCAAGCAGGCCGTCTCCATTCCGGTGGTCGTCAATGGCGACATCATCACCGCCGAACAGGCACGCGAGGCTCTGGATAAATCCGGTGCCGATGCCCTGATGCTGGGACGAGGTGTCTATGGGCGCCCATGGCTGGCGTCGCATCTTGAACGCGCTCTTCAAGATGGCACCCAACTGGCCGAACCTGACCGCGAAGAACGATTCGCCATCGTCATCGAACACATGCGGTCGTCAGCCGAGTTCTACAAACTCCCGCTAGGCCTCAAGATGTTCCGCAAGCATCTGGGTTGGTACATCGAGCAGGCACCGTGGCCGGAAGACCCGCAAGAACGCCGTCAGGCCAAGGCCCGGCTGTGCCGTCTGGACAGTCTGGAGGAGGTCGAAGCCGCACTTCGCGCGCTTTGGCTCGGCTAACTGGCACAATAACGCAACTATGCTGTTGAACATTTGCCACAGTTAGTCGAAGCTGGAACCTGATGACCCAACCGCGTGTGGAACAGGACGAGACTCCGTCGACAGGGCACCCCTTCAAGGGGCGGTTCTGGATGGATCGTCCTCGCGCGGTTTTCGGTGTCGGCTACGCGGTGGCCTTTATCGTTACGGCCTTGGCGATCTGGATCGTGGCTGTGGCTCCGGGCGCGGCGGGCGAGGGGCGTGCCACCGCGGCGCGTATCATCCTTTATGCATTGCTGGCCAACCTTGCCTTGATCGGGCTTTTGGCCGCAGGCGTGGGGCGTCAGGTCTTTGCACTGTTCAAGGAACGTCACGAAGCGGGCGCGCGACTGCACCTGCGCTTTGTGATGCTGTTCTCGTTTGTGTCGGTGGTTCCAGCGGTTCTGATCGCGCTGGTGTTCGGCGTGCTGGTCAACCGCGGCGTGGACCAGTGGTTTAGTGACAACGTCAGTTCCTCGGTCGAGAACGGCGCCCTGATCGGTCGCGCCTATGTGGCCGATGTCGGTGCGGGCCTGGAACGCGATCTGGAGACGATGTCGACAGAGCTGGGCGGGGTCCGTTCGGTGTTCGACAACCGTATCCAGTTCAGCCGTGCACTGGCCCAGATCGGCGACTTCTTCGGCTATCCCGCACTCTATATTCTCAACGATAAGGGCGAGGTTTTGGCCAGCGGTGAACAGCCGGATGCGCCCCCCTATGTCGCGCCGCCTCAGGATGCCTTTGCAACGCTGGCTATCGGCGAGCAGGTTCCGGCCGCGGTCACCGAAAATCCCGATACGATCCGCGTCCTTTATCCGCTGCCTGACTATGGCAACGCCTATCTTTATGTGGTGCGCCCTCTGGCTCCCGGCCTGATCGAGCGCATGCGGACGGGCGAGGAATCCATTCTGGCGTATCGTCAGGCGGACGAGAGCCGCGCCCAGATACAGGCGACATTCGCACTGGCCTATCTGGAAACGGCGCTGCTCATTCTGGTCGGTGCGGTGTGGTTGGCTATGTCTGCGGCAAACGCGATCTCGCGCCCGATCGGTCGACTGATCGACGCCGCCGAGCGTGTTTCGGGCGGGGATCTGGAGGCGCGTGTCGATGCGTCCGACGCGCCCGCAGAAATGGTCGTGCTGTCCGAAGCGTTCAACCGCATGACACACGACATCCAGAGCCAGCAGGTCGCCCTGCGTTCGGCCAGTGTCGAGGCACAAACCCGTTCGCGCTTTATCGAAACGGTGCTGTCGGGCGTGAGCGCGGGTGTGATCGGTCTGGACCGTTATGGCCGCATCTCGGCCATCAACGATAGTGCGCGCGAGCTGTTGGCCATCACGCTCGATGACGTGCAGGGCCAGCGTCTGGGCGAGGTTTCGCCAGAACTGAGCGAGCTGTCCGAGCGGGGCGAGGCCCATATCGAAGAAGACATCGACGTCACCCGCGACGGCGAGACGCGGCGCCTGCGGGTGCGCATCGAAGGCGGACAGGGCGGCGAGATGGTCCTGACGTTCGACGACATCACCCGTCTGGTCACGGCCCAGCGTAATGCAGCTTGGCGTGACGTAGCCCGCCGCATCGCGCACGAGATCAAGAACCCGCTGACCCCGATCCAGCTTTCGGCAGAGCGTTTGCGTCGCCGCTACCGCGCCAAGGTCGAGGACGACGTCGAGGTGTTCGACCGCTGCACCGAGACCATCATCCGTCAGGTTGGTGATATCGGCCGCATGGTGGACGAGTTCTCGTCCTTCGCTCGTATGCCGGCGCCGCGCTTCACCGAGGAACGCGCTGACGAAATGCTGCGCGAGGCGGTGTTTGCCCAGCGCGTTGCGGCGGCGGATATCGGCGTGGACCTGTTCGAGCCGGTGCCCGAGATCATTCTGGACTGCGATGGCCGGATGGTGCGTCAGGCCCTGATCAATATTCTAAAGAATGCTGGCGAGGCCGTTTCGGCCCGCAAGGCGACGGGTGTCGAGACGGCGGTACCGGGTATCGGTGCGCGTCTTGACGTTTCTTCCGGCTATGCCCGATTCATCATCGAGGATGACGGGATCGGCTTGCCGGAGAAGGATCGTGACCGTTTGACCGAGCCCTATGTGACCACCCGTGAAAAGGGGACGGGTCTGGGCTTGGCCATTGTGAAACGTATCTGTGAAGACCACGGCGGGGAACTGCGACTGGGCGATGCAGAGGGCCTTTCGGGCGCTCGCGTCACCATGGTTTTTCCCCTTCGTCAGAACATGAAAGCTGCCCAACGGCCATCTTCGGGTGGTAAGGGAAGTAACATCGAGCGAGAGGCCCCATGAAGAATAACGGCGCCGACATTCTTGTCGTTGATGATGAGAGCGACATCCGCGAACTGGTTTCCGGTCTGCTGGAGGACGAGGGTCACCACATCCGTACCGCGTCCAATGCCGAAGAGGCACTGGCGGCGGTCAAGGCACGTAAACCCTCGCTGGCTGTGCTGGATATCTGGATGCAGGGCGGAGGCATGGATGGCCTCGAACTGCTGGACGTCATCAAGGGCCTTGATGAAGACCTGCCGGTTGTCATGATCTCGGGTCACGGCAACATCGAAACTGCCGTCAGCGCGTTGAAGCGCGGTGCCTATGACTTTATCGAGAAGCCGTTCAAGTCGGACCGTCTGGTCGTCGTCGTTGATCGTGCGCTTGAAGCCGCTTCGCTGAAGCGCGAGAACCGCCGTCTGCGGGCGCAGGCCATGACCCCGTCGGGCCTGATCGGGAAGTCGGTTGCGGCCCAGAACCTGCGCAACACCATTGTCAAGGTCGCTCCGGCCAATAGCCGCGTTCTGATTTCCGGCCCGCCGGGGTCGGGCAAGGAGTTGGTCGCGCGCCAAATTCACGACAATAGCCCCCGCGCCAAGGGTGAGTTTGTAGTCATCTCGGCTGCGGGCATGACGCCGGAACGCCTCGATCTGGAACTGTTCGGTGAAGAAGGCAGCGACGGCCGTCCCGCCAAGATCGGCGTGTTCGAGCGGGCCCATAATGGCACCCTCTATCTGGACGATGTGGCCGACATGCCGCGCGAGAGCCAGAGCCGCGTCCTTCGTGTTCTGGTCGATCAACGCTTCCGCCGCGTCGGTGGTGATCAGGACGTCCAAGTCGACGTGCGGGTCATCACCTCGACGGCCAAGGATCTGAAGGTCGAGATCGCAGAGGGGCGTTTCCGCGAAGACCTGTTCCACCGTCTCAACGTGGTGCCTATCCGCGTCCCGCCGCTGTCGGAACGTCGCGAGGATATCGCCGAGTTGGTAGAGTATTTCGTGGACACCCTGTCGTCCTCGCAGGGCCTATCGCGCCGTCAACTGGGCGAGGATGCGATTGCCGTGCTTCAGGTGCATCCGTGGCCGGGCAATGTGCGTCAGCTTCGCAATAACATCGAACGTCTGCTGATCCTTGCGACGGGTGATCCTGCCGAGCCGATCAGCGCCGACATGCTTCCGCAGGAAGTGGCGTCGAACAATTCCAGCAGCTTTGGCAATGAGCGCATCATTGCGCTGCCGCTGCGCGAAGCCCGCGAAGTGTTCGAGCGTGACTACCTGGCGGCTCAAATCATGCGCTTTGGCGGCAATATCTCGCGCACCGCGGCCTTCATCGGTATGGAACGCTCTGCACTACACAGAAAACTGAAATCGCTGGGCGTTTCGCCGTCTCGCGGTGGTGATGATCAAGAAGGAGAGGGCGCCTGATGTCGAGGGTCGCCTACGTAAACGGGACATACCGTCCGCATTCGCAAGCCGTTGTCCACATCGAGGACCGTGGCTTCCAGTTTGCCGATGGCGTCTATGAAGTCTGGTCGGTGTTCGACGGCAAGCTGGCCGACTACGAAGGCCACATGGAACGTCTGGGCCGCAGCCTAACGGAGCTGCGCATCGAAATTCCGATGACCTCGCAAGCTCTGGGCGTCGTTCTGCGCGAGACCATCCGTCGTAACCGCGTGCGTAACGGTATCGTCTATCTCCAGATCACCCGCGGCACCGCGCCGCGCGACCATGCCTTCCCGAAGGGTGTGGCTCCGAGCGTGATCGTGACGTCCAAGTCGATCAATCTTCCGGCGGGCGAGGAAAAGGCGGCCAAGGGCGCAGCGGGCATCACTCATCCGGACATCCGCTGGGGCCGTTGCGATATCAAGACGGTCGGCCTTCTGCCGAACGCCTTGGCCAAACAAGCTGCCCGCGAAAAGGGTGCCTATGAGGCTATCCTGTTCGACGAGATGGGTATGGTCACCGAGGGCTCCTCGACCAATGCGTGGATCGTGGACGAGAACGGCAAGCTGCGCACCCGCGACACCCAGGCCAACATCCTGCGCGGCATTACCCGGGCCGCCATCATGAAGTTGGTGAAGGAAGAAGGCATCGAACTGGACGAACGCCCGTTTAGCGTCGAGGAAGCCAAGAAAGCCAAGGAACTGTTCGTGACTGCGGCGTCCAGCTTCGTGATGCCACTGGTTTCACTGGATGGCGACAAGATCGGTGACGGCAAGCCCGGCCCAATCGCGACGCGCCTGCGCGCCGTGTACCTTGAACAAGCGATCCGCAACGCCATTTAAGTCATTGCGACCCTGGGTCGTGCGCGTTTAAGCTGTGACGCGGGCTGAAAAGGCCTGTGTCCGCTTTGCGGGCTCAGAAATAACCAAGAACAGGATAAACCTGCCATGTCGCAAGACAAACGCCAGAACCTTCAAGACACTTTCCTGAACAGCGTCCGTAAGACCAAAACTCCGCTGACCATCTTTCTGGTCAATGGCGTAAAGCTTCAGGGCATCGTCACCTGGTTCGACAACTTCTGTGTGCTTCTCCGTCGCGATGGCCAGTCGCAACTGGTTTATAAACATGCCATCTCGACCATTATGCCTGCCGGTCCGGTGCAGATGTTCGAGCCCGAAACCGAAGAAGAGTGATTGTCCTCTAAACTCGTAGACCATTCCGTCCCGCTTATCCGGGCGCTCGTAGTTCACCCCGACAGGGGTTCCGACAACTCGCGTCACGCCATCGACCGTCTCGAAGAGGCGGTCGGGTTGGCGCGTGCGCTGGACCTTGATGTCCGCGCCGAGGAAATCGTGCGCGTTCGCTCCATCACGCCTGCCACCCTGTTTGGGTCAGGCAAGGTCGAGGAGCTTGAGGCTCTGGTGCTTGCCGCCGAGGCCGAGGCTGTCGTGGTGGACGACCAGTTGACGCCCGTTCAGCAGCGCAACCTTGAAAAGGCTTGGGACGTGAAGGTCATCGACCGCACGGGCCTGATCCTTGAAATCTTTGGCCGTCGTGCGCGCACCAAGGAAGGCCGTCTTCAGGTCGAACTGGCGCGTCTTGACTATGAACGCTCGCGTCTGGTCCGCACGTGGACCCACCTTGAGCGCCAGCGCGGCGGCACCGGCTCGACCGGCGGTCCGGGGGAAACCCAGATCGAAATCGACCGCCGCCTGATCGCCGACAAGATCGTCAAGCTGAAGGGCGAACTGGAAGAGGTGCGCCGCACCCGTGGCCTGCATCGCAAGGCCCGCAAGCGTGTCCCTTTCCCAGCTGTGGCGCTGGTGGGCTACACCAACGCGGGTAAATCGACCCTGTTCAACCGCATGACGGGGTCCGAAGTGTTCGCCAAGGATCTGCTGTTCGCGACGCTGGATACAACCCAGCGCACGATCAAACTGCCGCAGGGCCGCCCCGCCATCATCGCCGATACTGTGGGCTTCATCTCCGACCTTCCCCACGAACTGGTCGAGAGCTTCCGCGCCACGCTGGAAGAGGTGGGCGAGGCCGACCTCATCCTGCATGTGCGCGATATCGCGTCGCCGGACACCGAGGCCCAGCGCAAGGACGTCGAAGAGGTTCTGAACCAGATTCCGACGCCGGAGGGTCGTACCCGCCGCATTCTTGAAGTCTGGAACAAGATCGACCTTCTGGACGACGAGGCCAAGGAAGCCATCTTGGGTCAGTCGGAACGTCTGGCCAAGGAAGGCAAGGCAGTCGCCGTCTCGGCATGGACAGGCGAGGGCATCGAGACCCTCCGCGACGTTATCGCCGGATTGATCGACGATGACCCCGAGAGCGTCATCCTGATCCCGTCGTCGCGTGGCGATGTGCTGGCGTGGCTGTATGAAAACGGCCGCGTGACCGATCGTCATACCGAAGAGGACGGCACTATCCGCGTGACCGTTCGCTTGCACCCTGCGGCGCTTGGCCGTTTTGAACGTTCCTATCCCGACATCCTGAGTTGATATGCACCTGATCGAAACCGCGCTGTTCCTTCTGCTGGCCGTTGTGCTGTCGGGATGGGTGTCGCGGATTACCCGCCTGCCGCTCCCGCTCGTTCAAATCGCGCTGGGCGCAGGCGTGGTGCTGATCACGGGCGAAAGCGTCGATCTGCGGCCGGAGATTTTCTTCCTGCTGTTCTTGCCGCCGCTGCTGTTTGTGGACGCCTGGCGGATACCCAAGACCGCGCTTTACAAGGATCGGGCAGTGATCCTCGAACTGGCCTTGGGGCTAGTGGTGTTCACGGTGCTGGGGCTCGGTTTCTTTATCAACTGGATGATACCGGCGATGCCGTTGGCAGTGGCATTTGCCCTTGCGGCGATCCTGTCACCCACTGACCCTATTGCCGTTTCGGCCATCGCCGGTCGCAGCGGGATGCCCAAGCGCCTGATGCACATTCTGGAGGGCGAAAGCCTTCTGAATGACGCTACGGGCCTCACCTGCATGCGCATCGCGGTGATTGCAGCGACAACCGGTGCCTTCTCCCTGACCAGCGCCGTGGGGACCTTTGCGTGGCTGGCACTGGCCGGTCTGGCGGTCGGCGTAGTGGTCAGCCTGTCTATCAATCTGGCCAAAGGCTTCATCAGCCGCCGCTGGGGCGAGGATGTCGGCGGTCAAATCCTCATCAGCCTGCTGATCCCGTTCGCGGCCTATCTCGCGGCCGAAGCCATACACGCGTCGGGCATTCTGGCCGCCGTTTCGGCTGGCATTACTATGAGCATCACCGAGCGCCGCGGTACCGCTATGGCCGCCACGCGCATCCGTCGCGCAGTGGTGTGGGACACGGTTCAGTTTACGGCTAACGGCCTGATCTTCGTTATTTTGGGCGAGCAACTGCCCTCGATCATGGCCCGTGCCGCCGAGGTGATCCGCACGACCGAGCGCACCGAGATCTGGTGGCTCGGCATCTATGTGTTCGCCATTGTCGGCGTTTTGGCCGCACTGCGGTTTCTGTGGGTGTGGGCGACGCTGAAACTGACATTGTTCAGTGGCAAGCTGTCGGGCGGAAAGCGCCCGCGTCTGCGTTGGCGTCTGGTGGCGGTTATGGCCCTGTCGGGGGTTCGCGGGGCGATTACGCTGGCCGGTATTCTGACATTGCCGTTCTTCGTGGCCGACGGTGGACTGCTGCCGGCACGTAACCTCGCCATCTTCCTCGCTGCGGGCGTCATCATCGTCTCGCTGGTTCTAGCCAGTGTGGCCTTGCCTATCTTGCTCAAGGGCGTGGAGCTTCCCCCGGATACGCATGTCCAAAGTGCCGAGGAACGCGCCCGTCGCGCGGCAGCGGCAGCGGCTATCCGTGCACTGGAAGAGTCCGAGCGTGCGCTGGACGTTGCCGCCGTGCATGCCCGCGCCGACGAGCATGCCGAGGTGGTCGCCCGCCTGATGGAGGACTATCGCCAGCAGATCGACCTGCATTCCGGCACTGCGCCCGATCAGACCGAGCGTAACAAGAAGTTGGACGCCATCGAGCGCGACCTGCGCATCCTGTGCTTCAAGGCGCAGCGCGAAGAGATGATCAAGCTGGCCCGCACGCACTTGTTGGACGAGGAAACCGCCAAGAAGTTGATCCGCGAGATCGACCTTGAGGAAATCCGTTTCGCCTAATCCGCGAGACAGCCCGTGAACTGGCGGCCTTAGCTAGGCTGCCAGCGCAGTAGAGGCGTATCGCCTTTAAGGTAGAGCGGGTGCTTGGGACTGCCGTCGCCATTGGTGCCAAAGCACCAGAGGTCGATGCCGTCAGCAGTGAGGGCTTCGACCAGCGCCTTACCTGCGGGGACCAGCGCCTTGTTCAGCTTGCCGTGGCACAGGACGACGCGGGCCGCGCCCTTGGCCTGTTCGCGGATGGCGGGCAGGTTGGCGGGCGAGCACGCGACAACG
>NZ_JSYD01000083.1:0-3311 GCF_054824005.1 Brevundimonas sp. GN22
GACAGAACCGGAATCGGCCGACCTGAATCGGTATTAAGGCTCTCGCTAGCCCTGCTGCAGCTTGGATGACGCCCCAATAGGGACCAGCATCCAAGCCTAGCCGAAGGGAGCGATGTTCCTATTCCGTCAGAACTGGAATCGGATTCCTGCCGTCAATCCGTGCGTCTCCAGCCGATCCCCAACCTGCGCCGACCAACCCGCGAAAGCTGACGCGCGAGACGTCAGCCGCGCCGTTCCATTTATCTCGGCAACCAACACACTATCTTCGATGCCAGTGCCCAGAACGGCAAACTCACGGCCAACACCAAATTGGTGGTTATTAGCGCTGTCCAGATCACCGGAGGCACCACGCCAGCCCAGTCGCCCCTCCAGTACCGCGCGCGCTCCGTCGCGAAGTTCGACAACCCGCTGCCCGCCAACCCCGAGTGTAAGGAAGCTCACTTCCTGTGTGCTGGAGTCGACGTTCAGGGCTGCCGAGCCGCCCCACTCACCAAACGCATCTGTCTTGCTCTGCACGCGGGCAATCGTGGCGAAGGGCTCGACATAATTCTCGCCAAGAGACAGTCGGTAGCGTGCTTCGGCAAAGTACTGAGTCGTACGGGCGTCGTACTGTCCTTGAAGCTGCTCGGCAAAATCCTGGAACGCCGCTGAGCGTCTTGTCTTGATCTCTTCCCAGCTTCCAGCAGCCCCGACGGACACGCCAAAGCCACCCCATAGACCGGAGCCATACACGCTCAGCCCATAGCTATCTCCCGTGCCCGATGTCGCGCGATCGCCAATGCGATAATCGGCGCGTTCACTTCCGCCAGCAATGCCAAAGGTCAAGCTGGATGCCGTTACTGCGTCTACGCCGATCCAACCTCCAACGCTTTCATAGTCCAGGGAGGCAGCGTTACCGTCCGTAGCGTGCTCGCCACGCTGCCCCCGCGCAGCGCTCCAGAACTGAACGCCTCTCTCCGAGCGGTCGATGAGGCGCGCGCGCTGACCAGCGAGGGTTCGCACGTCCTGCGCCTGCTCGATAAGGGCCGTCCGGATCGAGCCATGACCTTCACCTGAAAGCGCATCGAAGGCTTTGCGGGCCTCATCCTCATCCAAAGGCAGAATGGCCTTATAGAGGGGCGCGTCCACGCCTGTATTTTCCGCCGCCAGTGCGGTGGAGCGTTGATTCGGGGTTACGCCAACTGCGAGGAATGGGACTGCGTTACGCTCGAGCGTCAGATAGACGGACGTGCTGTCGTACTCCAGGTCGGCATTCAAAAAGGCAAAGTCGGTGCCAACGTTGTCAAACCCCGCTCCCGATATCCCGCCGGCAGCGGTGATGATCTGGTAACGGCCGATGCCGCTATAGCCCGAGGCCGGACCGACGTGTTGAACCGTGCCGCCATTGATGGTGAGCGTTCCCGTCACGGCCAAGAGGTCGGCCGCCGTACCCGCAGGATCGACCTCGACGCGATAGGTCGAACCTGTTTCAAAAACAGCATTTCCGGAGACGGTCAGAGTGCCGACGGAATTGCCCGGCGCGAGGATCCCCCCGGCTCCGAGCACCAGATTCCCGATTCGCCCAGATCCCGCCAGGATGCCGCCCGTGACGTTGGTCGCGCCGCCGAGGACGCCCCCAACGTTGAGATTGCCACCAGTCACATACAACGTGCCTGTGAAACCGCTGCTGTCGCCTGTAAGGCTGGTGGTGCCCGAAACCTGACGCAGGGTGCCGTTTCCGGTCATTCTGGAAGACAAAACAAAATCGGTATCGGTATGGTTGAACACCACCAAGGCTTGGGAATGCCTGAAATTCAGTGTGCCTACTTCGACGCGGCCCGCCTTGGCAGCCTCATTGCCTATCTCGGCACCGATAATCAGGCTACCCCTATCGGGTGGATTGAGGCCAAAGTTCATCGTGCCCGTGCCCTGACCGATCCTCAGAAGACCGCCGTCAGACAAACGCACAACACCTGAGCCATTTGCCGCGATGCTTACGCTGGGTCCCGTGACTTCGAATGCGGAGCCAGCTCCCGAAACGTTCACCCTGCCCGTTCCGCTTACGAGGTAGCCAATGGTTGCGTTACCAACGATAGCCTTACCGCCGTTCGTGATAGTCAGCGTTGCGGACGACCCTCGCCCGACATCCAGATTGTTTGCCAGTCTGAACTCAGACCCTGCGCCCGAAATATTTATGTCCGCAGACATACGAGTATAGTCTGCGGTTACGACCCCGCCGTTCTCGATATCAAGCCGACCATCAACCTTGATCTCATAGTTGGATTGCCACAGCGCCCCTTGCCCGGAGACCAGCGCTCTACCGCCGCTGTCGATCCGAGAGCCTGCGGCAGTCACTTGACCGCCATTGAGGATGTTCAGTGTGCCGGTGCCTTCGCCACCGACTTGGAACAGACCCGAACTTTGCCAGCTGGATCCTGCTCCGGATATCGTGACCACGCCGACCCCGGATGCATTTGCACCGATATAGGCGGTCTCTGTCGAGACCCGACCGCCCGCGAGAACTTCCACTTGGCCGGAACCCGCGCCACCGACATTCAGCGTGACGCTGGCGAAACGGCTGTCAGCGCCAGAAACCTTAATCGCCCCTGTCCCGCCAGCCGATCGACCCACCACAGCGTCAATCGCGCGGGTGTATCCGCCGGCGTTGATATTGAGCGTGCCTCTTCCCGCGTTGCCGACGACCAAATCACTGGCGGACAGAAGCTCGGACCCTTCACCCGTTACGGTTATCTCGCCAGACGATCCTGTATTCGAGCCGATCATGGTTGTCTGGCTCTCGAGCGCTCTTAAGGGAACTCGATCTTCCACCGAACCTATTATCTGCGCATCTGGCCTTTGAGAATGACCTTCCCGACGAGGTAATCAAAGATCCTAAGTACGCCTACCGCGTCGCGTATGTTGAGCGTTCGGTAAACAGCCGAGGCAAAGCAGATCAAGTCATCGAGTTTATCCGCCCTGACTCGGCGGAAGGCCTAGAAGTAGCAAGGGTCCTTCTAAAAGAAGCGGAGCGAACGAAGTACAAACCAACAGACATTGTCCGCCTAATGCAAGAAGAAGGGCATGCAGACTTCAGCCTTCATCGCCACCCGCTTATGTGGAAGGAAGCCGACGCTAAAAATCCAGCTCACGCGTTTGGCGTCGAACTACGCCCTGGCGACTGGTATTGGTCCGACAAGTGGGTAGACCACGTTCGTGCGCGCCTAGCATGAAGCTCGCGATTTAGCGCACATGCCTCAAACGAAAACTGACCGCAGACGAATGTCATACGGTCAGTGATAATGTTGGGTGCGGGAGTAGGATTTGAACCTACG
>NZ_JSYD01000084.1:0-8590 GCF_054824005.1 Brevundimonas sp. GN22
GCCGGTGTCACCCGCATCCGCCGCTGTGCGCAGCAGGATTTCGACAATCTCGCGGCCCGTCAGATTGGGGAAGGCTTCGTTCAAAAGAGCCATAGCCCCGGCTACGGCGGGGGAGGCGAACGAGGTGCCATCAACGCTCCAGCACGAACCTTCGCGGCAGTCGGTGACCACATCGTCGCCGGGCGCGGAGATATAGCTGTCCATCCCGACGCCGGCCTTGTTGGAGAAGTCGGCCATGGTGCCGTCTTCGGAGTGAGCGCCCACGATGATGATCGAGCCGGCAAAGCGGGGGTCGGTCGCATATCGCGCAGGCCATTGGGGATTGGTGCTGCTCTTGTTCCCGGCGGCCATTGTGAAAATAGCGCCGCGTTCGATGCCGTATTCGAGAGCCGCCTCGAACGCCGCATTCAACTTGCTCTCGCCACCCAGCGACAGGTTGATGATCTTCGCGCCGTTATCCACGGCGTAAGCGATGCCCTTTGCCAGATCGGCGTTATTGAACATGTTGTTGTTGTCGACCGTGTCGGTGCGAACGGAAAGAATCTCGGCGTTAAAGGCGATGCCGACGGTGCCCGTCCCGTTGAAGGGGGCTGCAATGATGCTGGCCACGCGCGTGCCGTGCATCGAGGTGCCCTCGGGATTGTTGCGCTCGGTATTGATGTCAGTCGAAAGCGGGGAAATGTTGACCGACAGGTCGGGGTGATCGAGGTCGATGCCGGAATCGATGACGGCAACTGTGACGCCTTCACCCGTAGCGCCGGACTGCCATGCCGAATAGACGTTGGTGTCGTGGTTCAGCCAACTGCGGGTGTATTCCCACGAGGATAACTCGGGAATTTCGACGCTTACGGCCGGAGGCGGCGGGGGCGGCGGTGGAGTTGTTGCTGGAGGCGGAGGGGCAGTAAGCACGGGTGCCGGCGGGCCATCGGGCAGGGTGTTGCCGCCGCCCCCTCCGCCGCAAGCTGCCAGCGGCAGTAAGAGCAGAGGAAACGCACCACACGAGAGCAATATCCGCTTATGAGTTGCTGTATAAATTCCGCGGTTATCTTTGGGTGCTGCTTGCCTAACCGCGTTATCATTGACAACGGAACTCATTGGCCTTGCCTTTAAGGTTGTTTACAAGGCGGCCAATACAATCAAAGGTCGGCAATTGCTTGCTGACCTTTGCCATATGTAACGTTTTAAGCTTGGGTGTATTTTTTTAGTCGCGCAGAAGCTCGTTCACGCCGGTTTTGGCGCGGGTCTGGGCGTCCACGCGCTTGACGATGACAGCGCAGTACAGCGACGGGCCGCCGTTCGGGTCAGGCAGGGTGCCCGGAACCACGACCGAATAGGCCGGAACTTCACCGCGGAAGATCTCGCCCGTGGCGCGGTCGACAATCTTGGTCGAAGCCGACAGATAGACACCCATGGCCAGCACGGCACCTTCGCGAACGATCACGCCTTCGGCCACTTCGGCACGGGCACCGATGAAGCAGCCGTCCTCGATGATGGTCGGGTTGGCTTGCAGCGGTTCCAGAACGCCGCCGATACCGGCACCGCCCGAAAGGTGGACGTTCTTACCGATCTGGGCGCACGAGCCGACGGTGGCCCAGGTGTCGACCATCGTGCCCTCACCGACGTAAGCGCCGATGTTGACGAAGGACGGCATCAGCACGACCGACTTGGCGATGTGTGCGCCGTGACGGACGATTGCGCCCGGAACCGAGCGGAAGCCCGCGTTCTGGTAATCGGTGGCGGTCCAGTCACCGAACTTGTTGGCGACCTTATCGAAGAACGGGCCAACAGCTGGAGCCAGGCTGTTCATGCTGCGGTCGCCCGCGCGCATGATGATGTTGTCATTCAGACGGAAGCCCAGCAGCACAGCCTTCTTCAGCCACTGGTGGGTCGTCCAGACACCATCTTCGCCGCGGGTGGCGACGCGCGCCTCACCGGAATCAAGCAGCGCTAGTGCCTTTTCAACGGCTTCGCGCACATCGCCCTGGGTCTGGGCATTGATGTCGGCGCGGGCTTCCCAAGCGGCTTCGATGACGCTTTCGAGCTTGGTGAGGTTGGTCATTCGGGATCTCCGTCAAGAATGGCGGTGGTCAGGAAGGGCGGCAGGGAGGCCGCGCGATAATCAATAAAGTCGCCCTCGGTGCTGAGGGCCTTGGGGCCGACTAGAACCGTCTTCATGCCGATATCCTTGGCCGGAGCCAGATTTTGCGGCGTGTCTTCAAAGAAGCAGGCACTCACGGGATCGATGTCGAACATCGCCAGCATCTTTCGGAAGGTGCGCGGGTCCGGCTTGGGGATCAGATCGGCGTCTTCAAGGGCAAACACACCCTCGAACAAATCATCGATGCCCAGTTTCTTCAGAACGCGATGGGCATGAACGGTCGAGCCGTTTGTGAAGATGACGCGCTTGCCCTGCAGGCGCTCCAGACCCATGCGCAGGGCCGTATCGGGCTGAAGAACGTCCAGCGGCACATCATGCACTTCGGCAAGGAAGTGGTGCGGGTCGATCTGATAGCGGGTCATCAGCCCAGCCAGCGAGGTGCCGTAGTCGTGCAGGAAGGATTTCTGCATGACCAGCGCCTCGTCGGCAGGAAGCCCCGAAGTGCGCACCACGTAATCGTTGATGCGCTTTTCCACGAGACCCATGAACTGGCTCTCGACCGGATAAAGGGTGTTGTCGAGGTCAAAGACCCACGACTTTATACCTTTGAGGTCGGCGGCAATGTCGGTCGGAAGGTTGAGGGCCTCTTCCGTCGGCATGCGTTCGCTCACTGGGCTTTCACCAGCGTGCCGGCACCATTCTCGGTGAACAACTCGACCAGCATGGCGTGCGGGCGACGGCCATCCAGAATGACAACGGCTTCAACACCGGCGCGGACGGCCGCCATAGCGGTTTCCAGCTTCGGGATCATGCCGCCGGTAGCAACACCGTCGTCAATCAGCTTTTGTGCGCCTTCAAGGTTCATCTGGCGGATAATCTCGCCGTCTGCACCCTTCACGCCCGGAACGTCCGTCAGCAGCAGCATGCGCTTGGCATTCAGCGAGCCAGCGATTGCGCCAGCCACGGTGTCTGCGTTGACGTTATACGTCATGCCGTCTTCGGCCACGCCGATCGGGGCGATGACAGGAACCCAGTCTTCGGTTTCCGAAGCGATCAGACCCTTGATGAGCTTCGGGTCAACCTTGGTCGGTTCACCGACGAAGCCCAGATCGACCTCGTGCTCGATCATGCTGTCAGGGTCGCGCTTGGTGCGACGGGTCTTTTCGACCGTCAGCAGACCGGCGTCCTTGCCCGACAGGCCCACGCCGCGAACGTCGGCTTCCTTGCCGGCGACCGTGATCCAGTGGGCGATCTCTTTGTTGACCGCACCCGACAGCACCATCTCGGCAACCGCCATCGTGTCCTTGTCGGTCACGCGCAGGCCGTCGATGAAGCTCGACTTCACGCCGGCCTTGTCCAGCATGGCGCTGATATGCGGGCCGCCGCCGTGGACAACCACGGGATTCACACCCATCAGTTTCAGCAGCACAACATCGGCGGCAAACTGCTTGGCAACAGCGCTCTCACCCATTGCGTGGCCACCATATTTGATGACCACAGTCTCCCGGTCATAGACCTGGATGTAGGGCAGGGCTTCAGCCAGGGTTTTTGCGGTTTCCCAGCTGCGCTCTTCGGATTGGCGATCGACTTCGTTCATAGTGACCGCGCCATAACGCCTAAGCGGCTTCAAGTCACCCTTACTTTGAACAAAGGGCTGCGGGGGGCGCGAGCGGTGTGGGGCTGCGTAGCGATCACCTTAGGGTGGTGTAGCGTCTAGTGTGTTCCTCTAGGAGGATAGAAACGAGGCCTCCCGGCAGCGTGGTTTGTAGCGCTCGATAGGAAATTCCGCGATAACGGCCTAACCTCTCAAGCTCGCCCATAGGACTCCTCGGCGTGTTGTGCCTCCCCCACCTAGAGACCTGGATCCCGTCAAATGAGCTCCGACATAGAATGTTTATCGAAGGTCTGGCACCGATCTAGCGGCCGACGGGAATTTAATGATGGTCGTAAGCTAAGAATACCTAATGTAGAGGCGTCTTGGCATTATTTCCCACACATAGGTCGACGAGATTCTATTCAAGGGTTCGATAGTGTAACTATTGGGGCTATTTCTGCAACCGAAGCGACACCCACTTTCGCGGGTGTCTTCGATTCGACTCCCCGAAGGTTAAACTTCTATGGCGTATTTGAATGCAATTTGACGGGTATCATTTGGATTACCAAAATATTGACCGGCATCAAATGCGTTTTGGGCTTCAAGCAAAATCCAGTTAACGCCTTTAGAGAGGTGGATTGAGGCGATAGTATCGGTGAAACTAATCTGGTCGCCATTTACGATCATCACGGGCCGAATCGGTACCCCCGTTGATTCGATGTGGATCGGGGAAAATTTGAGCTTTATTGTCATAGGGCGCTCCGTGTATGCAATAATTGCAGAGCATCCGCCTAGCTCTGAGCCGAGTTTGAGCGCCCATCCGTCATCGTCTTGATTCAGCGTCAGCAACAAGCCATCGTTTGAAACTATCGATTTGGATCCCAGCCATCCTGGCAAGACGGGCCCTACCTCGATTAAGTCTGCAAGACTGTCAGGTACAATTTGGCAACAGAGTAAGTCATCCACTGGATAACCCCTCATCATTAGTACTCGTAGTTCCGCGTAGCTGCGTATGCGGAAAAGTTTTTGGTCTCGGCCGATCAAGAAGATATGGCGAAACCGTTTCCTGAGCTCTCTAAAGAATGCGACGTCTTTGGGTTCATCAGGAAAGTATCCTTCCCAAGCAGTCCGCTGTGGAACTATCGCAAATTCAACTATGACAATCAGGTTGGGATCGTAGAACAATTCCGAACCTCCCTCCAGCACCTCGATCTCATAACCTTCTACATCGATCTTTATAAGGTCGGGTTTTGCAGCTCCTGTCTCGGCTCGCCAACTGTCAAGCGAACGCAACGCCATCGTATCAATATACTGTGTGTCGCCCAGCTCTTGATGGCCCTTGATTTGGTGAGCATTGCCGAGCATGGCGCGATCTACTATGATTTTGGCCTCGCCATCAGCGTTAGATATACCGGCGTTTACTGTGGTAATATTTTCCACGCCGTTTCTAGCTACATTCTCCACAAGAATGCGGTGCGTATTCGTTACTGGCTCGAAGGCGAACACCTGTCCGCCGTAATGTGCCATTGCGAGCGCACTTGTACCGATATTGGCTCCTATGTCGTAACAGACGGAATTTGGGTTCAGAAGGCGGCGATAAATTTCTAGTTGCCATGGCTCCCATGTCTTTTCGTTCGCCAAGGTGTAGCCGATCAGGGTGTCAGCCTCGTCAGTGGCAACCCGAAAAGTCCGGTCACCTACGTTGAAGTCATGGATCGGAGCATTCATATTTTGGTTCCTTATGATACATTGGAAGGATGCATTGGTTATTTTGAGGCGCGCAAGGGCTGCTTGAAATTCGTCGTGGACCTCTGAAAACTCTGCATTGCTTGCACCACGGAAGCTTGGGCCAAAACGTGCTTTAGCAGGCTGATCCGCGGCGAAATAATTAATCATATCCTCGTTGCGTACGCTTCGCCGATCTTGCTAAGCGCATGTCTTCTCGCGCCGAAGCCACCGTCTGGAACGGTAAGCTAATCGATCAAATAGCCAAACCCCAACAAGGACTTAATTTTCAGACGCTCGCCTAGTCGAGAGTGTAGACAAGCTAAAGATCTTGAGCGTGACTATATGAACCGTATGATCTTTGCAGTCGCTTGAGCCCGATTGATTTCGTATCAAGCGAAGGCATTTGCAAGAACCGAGTTCCCGAATTCGAGAGATTCATCCTTCCCTAAATCATTTTAGATTCTGACTCTGCGTATCGTGTTGTAGTTTGGGCATTGAAAAAGAGGGCTTTGGATGGAAGAAGAAGTATCTCCCCCCATTTTGTGGGGATAGGGTAATATACGAAGCGAGAGACAATATTATCGTGGCAATATATCCTGTTATTATGTGTGGGGGGGCAGGCACGCGGCTATGGCCCGCCTCACGACCATCGCGCCCCAAACAGTTTCTGCCGCTTTTGGGCAGACGCTCTCTGTTTCAGGATACAGTAGCTCGCGTTCAGAATCTTGTCACCGATGGTCGGCAGGTGATTGTTGTCGCAGGTGCTTCGCACGAGGCGCTAGTTCGTCAGCAGCTGGCTGAAATCGGGGTAACTGCTCAAATCATTCTTGAGCCAGCTGGACGCGACTCCGCTCCCGCGATGGCAGCGGCAGCACTTTGGACGCTTTCGCAAGAGAAGAACGGAATAAACATATTTGTATCGTCCGATCATTTCTTACCTGACCACGATGCATTTTCTCGCGCAGCGCTCGAAGCAAGCCTTGCTGCTGATAAGGGTAAGATCGTTACCTTAGGTGTGAAGCCTACGTCGCCTTCATCAGCTTATGGCTACATTGAGCCGGCCTCGAGCGGACTTTCGGACATTAAGCGATTTGTAGAGAAGCCCAGTGTCACGAATGCCCAAGAGTTTCTTCGGCAAGGTCTTCTATGGAATACGGGTATATTCGTTGCTCGAAGTGATTTCTTGATTGAGGAACTTGATGCTCATCAACCCGAAATTTGCGTTCACGTCGGTGCAGCAATACAGGAAGAATCAGGGCAAATCTGCGTAAGGCTCTCAGACCGATTTTTGAACGCGCCGAAAATTTCTATTGATTATGCTGTGATGGAGAAGACGAGCTTCGCAGCAGTACTTCCCGTGTCGTTTGAATGGTCAGATATGGGGGCCTGGGACGCTGTGGCAGCGAGGCGCGCTCCTACCTCATCGCTGCGTCACATCCTGAAAGATGCTCACGGTAGTACCATATATTCAGAGAATGATCGTCTGGTTTCTGTGTTGGGTGTCGAAAATATCGCTGTCGTCGTTGAAGATGATGCTGTTTTAGTCTGTGCGCTCGATAAGGCTCAAGATGTGAAGTTGGTTGTGGATCATGTGCGCGAGATATCACCTTCTCACTTAGATTTTTCAAAGGACTATTTGCGGAATGTATCGGATGCCTATCAAGATTACATTCACTGGATTGAGCAACATGCTCTGCCCGTGTGGGGCACCCTTGGGTTGAAGGAAGAAGGTATTTTCGCTGAAGAGTTGACATACAACGCGAGTATCGTTGACTGCGATTTACGACTGCGTGTGCAAGCACGACAGTGTTACGTTTACTGTAAGGCGGGACTAATGGGATGGAGAGGCCCTTGGCGCAACCTCGTTACATCCGGCATTGAGCGACTTGAGCATTTTCGTTGCGAGGGAACTGGCCATTTCCAATCGCTTCTTGCGCCTTCCCTTAGGCCCGCAGGAGGTAAAGCGTCAGTTTATGACATAGCTTTCGTGGTTTTTGCTCTTGCAAGTGCCTATAGAGCCGGGATCGAAGCAGAACGAAACGCAATGCTTGCTTTGGATCTTCTCGCGGAAGTGTCCGCTAGAGCTGCATCCAATGGCGCGATAGTAGAGGATGGCGATCATCCTTACCAGTCAAATGTCCATATGCATCTCCTAGAGGCTTCGCTTGAATGGGAGGCGTTGGTGGAGGATGCTCGGTGGGTAGAATTCACTGATCGTATCGTCCGACTAGCGGTGGACGTGTTTATAGACCCTGACGATGGTGCTATTCGCGAATTTTTCACCGCAGATTGGGCAAGGACGAGGTCCGATTACGGCAAGCGAGTAGAGCCTGGTCATCAGTTCGAGTGGGCTTGGCTCTTAAGTCAATACGCGGAGCGCAGGAACTCGTCTGTAGTCGCTGCCACTGCCTCTAAGCTCTATGAAGTGGGCTCGGCTGGTATATGGGACGACGCAGGTGTTATGGCGGATGCAATGGATCCCACCGGCGCGATTACGGAATATCGTGCTCGTTTGTGGCCTCAAACGGAGTGGGCGAGAGCAGCACTACGGTTTGCTAACTTGACAAATGGTTCGGTGCGCGAACGCTATCTTCGAGATGCCGAGCGTGCTCTTACCGCAATGAATAAGTATCTATTGCCGAATGGATTGTGGCAGGATCAGCTCGTTACACCGTACGAGTTTGCGCCCACTAATGCCAAAGCAAGTTCTCTCTATCACCTTATGGGCGTCTACAGTGAACTAAAGGCATTCCTAGACGTGGGTCGTCCTGATTGAAAACTGATTTGTTCGCGTTTTTGCTATGAGTATACGCGAGCTTGATTTTTAAGAATTCGTTCAGAATCTGTAGCGTCAATATCACGTTCCCTCGTCCTCTTGAGGGGGCGGCGAGATTACGGCCTCGACCTAAGCAGTTGGGCCTGATATCTGCAGTTTAGCGGTACGTCTGTACCGTCATCATCAACAATTCTTGGAGGGCCGCTTATATGCGCGTCAAGAGTTTGATCCTGGCTTCCAGCGCGGCGGCCGCCCTGGCCGTGTCGGCTGGTGCAGCCTCGGCTGAGCCGAACGGCTGGTACGGCGCCATCGACGCTGGTTACCACATCATCGACGACATCAACGCTGAGTCGTCCACCACCGGTGCAAACTGGAACTGGGAAGTGAACGATGG
>NZ_JSYD01000085.1:0-17146 GCF_054824005.1 Brevundimonas sp. GN22
CCGACGGCCAGTCCCTCGCCCATGCTTCCGGTCCAGCGGCCGACGAGGACTTTGACAGGGCCTGCGTGGTGTTTATCCGCGCGGGGTAGAACCTGTTCGATCCATTGACGCGGGATGGAGGTGCGGCGTTCCTCGGCCACGTATCGGTGCATCTGGTAAGGGCGGGCCTCGGTGACGAACCATCCCATAAGGGCACGGGCGATAACCGTATTGCCGCCGCTGGGCGTGTCGCGCAGGTCAAGGATGACGGTTTCGCCTTGCCTCGCGTGGGCCATCGCTTCGTCAAAGGCCGTGATCGTCGCTTGATCGCCAAGGGAGTCGTTGATGCGGATGGTCAGCCCGTCAGGACTGCGTGATACGGAAAGCGCATCGCGGGAGGGGCGGTTTCCGGTATAGAGCGACGCCAGCGTTACCGTGCGCGGATGGTCGTGACCAGTGGCAAGGGTCAGGGTTCTGGCGCTGTCCCGACGGCCCGCCGCCAGTACGCGCGCCGCATAGCCAAGGCCGTCCGGCGGAACGTCCACCCCCAAATCGTTCCAGAAATCCTTGACCGCGAGGGCTGTGGACCGGCCACCGATTTCGAGTACGGCGTCACCGACCACGATACCTGCCTTTGAGGCGGGGCTGTCGTCACGCACGGCGGTGACGATGTAGCGGTCGCCATCATGTTCGATCCATAGATCCGAATAGCTGGGCACCAGCGCCCAGCTGTTGCTGAAGGAACTGCCGGTGATGGTGTGATGGTCCGCCAGCGCGGCCAGTCGCCGCTCCGCATACCGCAGCAGGGAGGCGCTGTCCGTGACCGCCAAGGCTTCGGCCTCCAGCTTTTCGCTAGTTGGCGTTGTTCCTTGCGGGAAGCGGTCGGAATAGGCGTAGTTCTCCACGATCAGACGCTCGATCGATACGGCGTCCGTGCGGAATTGTTCCGGTGTCTGCGCGCGGGCACCGAAGGCTGAGAGCATCACGGAGGTGGCGAGGAGGGACGGCATGATGAATCGGTTCATGCGAAATTGTCCCGCCTTCGCCTCCGGCGCACAACTGAAACTTTATTCATCTGGCCGAGGTTAAGCGGGGCGCTTCGCCTTCCCCTGACTGCCCCCAAGGCGTAGAAGACCGTCCGACTGTAATCCTTCCCGTCGGAGCGCCTCCCATGACCCAGACTTATGACCTGATCGTTCGCGGGGGTGAGGTGGCGAACCATGCGGGGCGCGGCAAGGCGGACGTCGGTGTGATCGACGGCAAGATCGCCTTTATCGGTGACCTAACCGGCGCCTCGGCGGGTGAGGTGTTCGATGCCACGGGGCTGACGGTTCTGCCGGGTGTGATCGACACCCAGGTCCACTTCCGCGAGCCGGGTCTGGAATGGAAGGAAGACCTCGAAACCGGCAGCCGCGCGGCGGCTCTGGGCGGTGTGGTGGCCGTGTTCGAAATGCCGAACACCAACCCCAACACCATCAGCCAGCCGACGCTGGAAGACAAACTGGCCCGCGCCAACAATCGCATGTGGACCGACCACGCCTTTTACGTCGGCGGCACGCACGAGAATGCGGACTATCTGGGCGAGCTGGAGCGCCTGCCGGGCGTGTGCGGCATCAAGGTGTTCATGGGCGCATCGACCGGCGACCTGCTGATCGCCGATGACGAGGGCGTGCGTAAAGTCCTGACCAACACCAAGCGCCGCGCGACCTTCCACTCCGAGGACGAATACCGTCTGGTCGAGCGCCGCGAGCTGGCCCGCACCGGCGACTGGACCAGCCACCCCGAAGTGCGCGACGCCGAGAGCGCTATCCGCTCGACCCGCCGTCTGGTGAGCCTTGCCAAGGAAACGGGCGCTCGCATCCACGTGCTGCACGTGACCACCAAGGACGAGATGGAATACCTGCGCTTCCACAAGGATGTCGCCACGGTCGAAATCACCCCGCAGCACCTGACGCTGGTTGGCCCCGAGGCCTATGAGCGCCTTGGTGCCTATGCGCAGATGAACCCGCCGATCCGCTCGCAGGAGCACGTCGATGCCCTGTGGCTGTGGGGTATCCAACAGGGTGTGGCCGACGTTCTGGGTTCGGACCACGCGCCGCACACCAAGGAAGAAAAGTCCAAGCCCTATCCGGCCTCGCCGTCAGGTATGCCGGGCGTGCAGACGCTGGTGCCGCTGATGCTGGACCACGTGAATAAGGGCCGCCTGTCGTTGGAACGCTTCATCGACCTGACCAGTGGCGGGGCGCAGCGCGTGTTTGGCACCGCCAACAAGGGCCGCATGGCTGTCAGCTATGACGCCGACCTGACCATCGTGGACATGAAGGCCAAGAAGACCATCACCCACGACCAGCAGGCCACCCGTTGCGGCTGGACCCCGTTTGACGGCCACGAAGTTTCGGCATGGCCGGTCGCCACCATCGTGCGCGGGCGCGTGGTGATGAAGGACGGCGAACTGATCGGCACCGCCCACGGCCAGCCGGTCCGCTTCCAGGAAACCCTGTGAGCGCAAAGCCCCGTCTAGGTCTGATCGGCTATGGCGCGTTCGGGAAACTGACCGCGCAGCATCTGGCCGCGCATTTCGATGTGCGGGCCTTTGATCCAGCTATGGACGGGGACGTTGCCTATGCTGCCAAGGTGGATTTAGCCGAGGCGGCGGGCTGTCCGGTGGTGATCCTCGCCGTTCCGGTTGGTGTGCTGGAACAGACGCTTCAGGAGATCGCGCCTCTGTTGGCTGACGGCGCTCTGGTGATCGACGTCGGCTCGGTAAAGGTCAAACCTGCTGAAGCGATGCAGCGTCTGCTGCCCGATCACGTCCGCATCGTCGGTACCCACCCGCTGTTCGGCCCGCAATCGGCCAAGAACGGCTTGGAAGGCCTGCGCATCGCCGTGTGCAAGGTGAGGGGAGCCAAGGATGCCCGCCGCACAGCCGGCTGGTGCCGCAAGGTCCTGAAGCTCAAGGTATTTAACGTCAGTCCTGAAGATCACGACCGCGAGGCCGCGACCGTTCAGGGCCTGACCCACCTAATCGCCCGTGTTCTCCTGAACATGGAACCGCTGCCCACCCGCATGACCACCGCCAGCTTCGAGCGCGTCATGCAGGGCGTGGACATGGTCCGCCACGACAGCACCGCCGTCTATCAAGCCATCGAGCGCGACAACCCCTTTGCTGCTGACGTCCGCGAGCGCTTCTTCTCCTTGTTCGACAAGGCCAGAGGCGAACTGGACGGCTAAGCCCTATCGCGGCGTCAGGATGAAGTCGGCAACGTCTTCGATAACCTGCGGTGCGATCTTGGCGTTTACGTTGGTATAGGTCGCGATATTGGCCGCGCGGTCAGCGGGCGCTTCGGTCAGGGTGTGGTTGATACCTTCCCAGATATTCAGTTCGGATCGCGGTTGGGCGCTGTACAGCGCTTGCGCGTCCACGACCGTGGTGTGCAGATCGGTGGTGCCCTGACCAATGAAGATCGGACCATCATAGTCACGTGCCAACTGCGCCGGATCGCGTTTCATCCACGAGATCAGATAGGGCTGTACCGAAGGACGCAGCAGGGCCATGAGCGCAACGGGCGGATTTTCGACCGTGCGTCCGGCTTCCAATTCCGCCAGCATGTCGAACGTCTCGTCCTTCAACGGCTGGGGCAGTTGGACGCTTAGCTGTTCGCGCAGCACCACGCCCACCGGACGCCCCACACCGGCGAGCAGGATCTGGCCGCAAACCGGTGCATCCTTGTCGGCTGCAGCAGACTGGACCACCAGCGCGCCCTCGGAATGGCCAATCAGCCAGACGCACGGCGCACCCGTTTGTTCTGCGGTCAACCGGGCCCAGTTGCGGGCATCCTCGACATAGGTGTCGAACCTTAACTGTGCCTCCGACACGACGGCAGGAATGCTGGCAGCGATGCCGCGCTTGTCGATGCGGACGGTGGCGATGCCCCGTGCGGCCAGCCCCTCGGCCAGCTGCTTCAAAGAGCCGTTGCTCACGCCCAACGGGCTGTTCCCGTCGCGGTCGGTTGGGCCGCTTCCGGGGATGATGACGGCGGCGGCGACCATCTCGCCTGCAGGCCGTAGCATCGTGCCGTGCAGAGGGGCAGGGGTCGCCTCTAGCGTCACATGAGTTTCGGTCGGCCCCGCAAACATCAGGGCGGCAGCCATAAGGCTCAGCATCATGCGTCTCCGTTTCGGGGCAGGTTAGAAGCTCTGCGCTTCGGGATCGTTACGCCACACACGCCAGCTTTCGAACACCGACAGGCCCGCAGCGCCCAGCAGGCCGATGACCAGCGCACCGGTCAGAATATTTGCTGGCACCCACAAGGCTGCGACGAGGCCGGCCACTCCCAGCCAGAACATCAGCCGTCCGGCCAAGCGGTTCGACTTGTCCCACGCCAGACGGGATTTGTAGGCCCACGGGGTCTTCACCCCGATAAAGGCATTGGGGCCGACCTTGCCCAGTACCGCGCCCAGTAGAATGCTGATGCCCGACAGGAACAGGGCGGAGCTGACCATATTGTATTGTCCCGATGCCGCCTGAGGGCCGAGAGCCGCCCAAGCGATCATCAACGCCACACCTGCCATGATCAGCACCGATACCAACTGCCCGTTGGCCAGCGCCTTGCGCCGGACAGAATCGGTCGCTGCCTTCGCCTGATGGGCGGTCAGATAGGCAACGACCAGATTGATCAGGCCCAGACCGCCCAGCGTCAGCGCCAGTTCGGTCCGGCTACCGAAACGGTCAGCATTGCCTTGAAAGTCGAAATGCAGCGGCACGGGCGTGGTCGGACCCTTCAGTGCAATCCATGCGCTACCTGCAAAGATCAGAAGGGAGACGGCCAGCGCCAGACGGGTGTTCAGAGTCGTATTCATGGCGTCTCCTCCGTGTTCTGTTTTTTGCCTGCACCCGCCATGTCCAGCAGGAAGGCCAAACCTTCCTCGACCGCCGAGATTTCCAACCGGTACCGTACTGACTGACCGTGCTTCTCCGTGCTGACCAGTTCGGCCTCTTTCAGGGCGTTGAGGTGCCCCGTGACCGTTGGCCAGCTCATGTCAAAGGCTGCGGCGATATCGCCCGAGGCCTTTGGTCCATCCCTCAGCATGGCGATAATCTGGCGCCGAACCGGATGGGACAAAGCTTTGAAAAGCGCATTCATTAGGAAAAATCATAATTAGGAACATTCCTAAATGCAAGTCCGAAAATCAACGCTCGGCCAGCGCCTGTGTTGGACCTGCGCTCGGGTGGCGACTAAGGGATCACAACCACGGTTGAGGGGAGCCATCGCATGCACATTTCCGAACAGATCGTCCTCATTACCGGCGGGGCACGCGGTGTCGGCGCTGAAGCGGCGCGGGCCTTCGCGCGTGAAGGGGCGCGGGTGGTAATCAACTGGCGCAGCAGCGGCGATGCTGCCCATGCGCTGGCCGCCGAAATCGGTGAGCAGGCCGTCGCCCTGCAGGCCGACGTGATCGACCGGGCCGCTGTCGAGGCGATGTTGGCCAAGGCCGATCAACACTACGGCGGGGCGGTTACGACCGTCATCAACAATGCGCTGGACTATAGCTTCAACGGTGATGCTCGGTCCCAGATGGAAACCATCGGCTGGGATGAGTTCGCCAGCCAGTTTCAGACCGTCATCCATGGCGCGCTGAACGTCATTCAGGCCGCTACGCCGGGGATGAAGGCCAAGGGCTTTGGCCGCGTGGTCAACATCGGCACCAACCTCGTGCAAAATCCGGTGGTGCCCTATCACGACTATACGGCCGCCAAGGCAGCCTTGATGAGCCTGACGCGCACGGCTGCTGGCGATCTGGGTCCGCACGGCATTACAGTTAATATGGTCTCGGGCGGCTTGCTTCGCACCACCAACGCCAGCGCCGCCACGCCCGATGCAGTCTTCGATCTGATCGCAGGCATGACCCCGCTGCGTAGCGTCACCACTCCGCAAGAGTTCGCCGACGCCATCCTCTTCTTCGCCTCGCCGTGGAGCCGCGCCGTTACGGGACAGAACCTTGTCGTCGACGGTGGTTTGGTGCGCGATTAATCACAGCTTTGGCGGCTTGGCCCTTAATCCTTGGCGTGCTGGGCAGGGGTAAGGACAACCGATACGTTCCCGATAATCAGGAACAGGGTTCAGCTTGACGGGTTCTATCTGCGTAGAAGCAGGAGAAACCTATGATCAAATGGGCCATCATCTTCGCTATCATCGCCATCGTAGCCAGTATTCTGGGCTTTGGCGGGGTTGCGGGGGCCGCTGCCGGTATCGCTAAATTCCTGGCGATTGCAGCGATCGTGATCTTCCTGGTCTTCCTTGTCCTCGGTGTGATGGCGGGCAAGAAGATCGTCAAATGACAAAAGGGCCTCCGGATCGGGAGGCCCTTTTTACATGGCAAAGCTTGGGCTAAGTCCTGCACTCCATAGTGCGAGAGCCGGGCATGAAGTCATTTTTGAGAACTACAGCGTGCCTGATCCTGCTCGCGGGGATGGTCGGCTTTGCCCTGAGCCCCTGGGGGCGTGCGCTCGCCGACTGGATCAGGGAAATCGCCTATTGGATCCAGGTGTCGCTGGCCGTGGTCGCGGGCGTAGGCGGGATGGTGTTGGGCATTGCCATGATGTTCCGCGACGCCCGCAAGAAACGCTCGGCCGAAGCCGCAAAAGCGCCGAAAGCCTAGATCGAGAAGCTGACGCCGCAGCCGCAGCTGGAGGCGGCGTTCGGGTTTTGGATCACAAACTGCGCACCGGCCAGTTCGTCGACGAAGGTGATCTCCGATCCCTTCAGGAACGGCACCGACACCTTGTCCACCAGCGCGGCCTGACCGTCGCATTCGATGCGGATGTCGTCGGCCTGCGCCTCTTCGACCAGATCAAGCTGATACTGGAAGCCGGAACAGCCGCCACCCTCGACCGCGACGCGAAGCATCAGGGACTTGCCCTCGGCCTGCGACAGGGCCGCCAGACGGCCCGCCGCCGCTTGCGACAGGGTGATGCCTTCCGGTGCTCGGGCACTGATGGAAAAGGCGGCTGTGGATTGTTCTGTGGATTGGACGGTGCTCACAGGGTTCTATATGAGGCGTGGGAAGCCAATAAAAAAGCCCTGCCTTGTTCAAAGTTGATGTCGTGAGCCAGATCGAACGCGCCCCATACGCCGAACGCCACGAAAACAGCCGTGGTCGCCGCATCCCCGAGCCGCCCAGCCGCACCCGCACACCTTTTGCGCGCGACCGTGACCGCATCATCCACGCAACGGCTTTCCGCCGTCTGAAAGAAAAGACGCAGGTCTTCGTTGCGCACGAAGGCGATACCTATCGCACGCGCCTGACCCACTCGCTGGAAGTGGCGCAGATCGCCCGCTCGCTAGCCCACGCGCTGCGCCTCGATGACGATCTGGCCGAAACAATCGCTCTGGCGCACGACCTCGGCCACCCGCCGTTCTCGCACGCGGGCGAGGACGAACTGGCCGAGCTGATGAAGGACTACGGCGGCTTTGACCACAACGTCCAAAGCTTCCGCGTCGTGACCGAACTCGAGATGCGCTATCCGGCGTTTGCGGGGCTGAACCTGACGTGGGAAACCGTCGAGGGCGTGGTCAAGCACAATGGTCCGGTACTGCATCACCTTGGTGATCCGGCGTGGGCCAGGGTGGCCGAGTATCACGCGGGCGGTTCGATGAACTGGGACCTGCGCCTTGGCACCTTCGCCTCGCTTGAGGCCCAGTGCGCCGCCATTGCGGACGACATTGCCTATAACAACCACGATGTGGACGATGGCGTTCAGGCGGGTCTGTTCACCTTGAACGACCTGTCGCAGATCCCGCTGATCGGCCCGGCCATTGCCGCGGCGCGGGCGGACTATCCCAATATCGACGACCGTATGCTGCGTCTGGAGGCGGTACGCCGCATGATCGGCGTCATGGTCGACGACGTACTGGCCGAGACCGAGCACCGCCTGAAATCGCACCGGATCGAAACGGTCGAAGACGTACGACTGGCCCCCGAAACCCTCGTCCAGTTCTCGGCGGGGATGATGGAGGAGCTGGCCGTTCTGCGCCGCTTCCTGTTCGAGCGGATGTACCGCCACTATCGCGTAAACCGTACCCGCAGTCAGGCCCGCCGCGTGCTGGCGCAACTGTTCAATCTGGCCATGGCCGAGCCCGAGGTTCTGCCGCCGGAGTGGCAGAAGGCGGCGCTGACCGACAATATGACCGAGCGTGCGCGCGCTGTGTGCGACTATATCGCCGGTATGACCGACCGCTATGCCATTGAAGTGCATAGAAAGCTGTTCAGCCTCGACGTCGCCCTCGATCTATGATTCGAAAGACGGGGGCCGGGGGTGATAAAATAATGACGACCGCGCACCGATTCGCGCGGGCGGAACCGAGTTAAAGGCGCGACCCATGTCCTACGATGATGATAACCGAGGCTACCCCCAGCAGGGCCGCGATACCGGCCGCGAACGCGGGGCCTATACGCCTCCGACCGACGACGACCTGCCGTTCAACCGTGGTGGCTATGATGCCCGCCGCGCCCCGTCGTCGAAGTCTCCGCCGCTGACGCTGATCATCAGCGTTGTCGTGCTGCTGGCGATCGTCATCGGTATTATCCTCGCCTATACGATGGGTGGCTCGCGCAAGGAGGGCCAGATGCCCGCCGCTGTCGGCACGCCGGTCGAGACCATGAAGGTGGACTCTCCGCTGGACGCCCAGCCGGTTAACCCCGAAGCGGGCATCAGCGTCTATCGCGATACGCCGGAAGCCGAAGCCGCCACCCCGACCCTGACGGAAGGTCCTGAAGCCGTTCTGCCGCGTCCGGCACCGTCGGCAGATACCCAAGCTGCTGCGCCCGCTCCGCTGGCACCGGCTCCGGCCCGTCCGGCTCCGACGCCCGCACCGGCACCAGCGCCGGCTGCTGTTGCGCCGAAACCGGCCGCTCCGGTTGCCGCTCCGGCCCCTGCGCCTGCTCCGGCGGCTGCCGCTACGGGCACCTCGCGCGTCCAGATCGGTGCCTTCTCCTCGCGTGAACAGGCCGAGCAACAGTATTCGGCGGCTGCAGGTCGTCACGGCGGTTTGACCGCTGGTGCTCGTCGCCAGATCGAAGCCGTCGAGCGTGACGGCAAGACCCTGTACCGCACGTCGTTCGGCGGTCTGAGCCGCGAACGCGCCACCACGCTGTGCAACGCCATCAAGGCGTCGGGCGGCACCTGCTTCGTCGGCTGAGGCTAGACGATTGACTTCTGCTGCCATTTTCGGCTGCACGGGATACCGGTTGTCGGCACAGGAGCGCGCCTTCTTTGCCGACGCCAATCCGTGGGGCTTTATTCTCTTCCGTCGCAATGTCGAAAGTCCGGATCAGGTTCGCGCCCTGGTTCAGGACCTGCGCGACAGCGTGGGCCGCGACGACGCTCCTGTCCTGATCGATCAGGAAGGTGGGCGGGTGCAACGCCTTGGCCCGCCGTTCTGGCCTAAATATCCGCCGGGTGCGGCCTACCTTCAGGCTGCCGAAGGCGATGTGTTCAAAGCGCGCGAACTGGTGCGCCTCGGGGCGCGCCTGATGGCCCATGACCTTCATGAACTGGGCATCAATGTCGACTGCGTTCCGGTGATGGACGTTCCGGTCCCTGGCGCTCACGACATCATCGGCGACCGCGCCTATGCCCGCGATCCCCAGACGGTGGCCCAACTGGGCCGCGCCGCCGCCGAGGGCATGCTGGCGGGCGGTGTTTTGCCGATCATCAAACACATCCCCGGTCATGGCCGCGCCTTTGCCGACAGCCACCATGACCTCCCGATCGTGGAGACCCCGCTGGCCGTACTGGACGCGTGGGACTTTGTGCCCTTCCGCGCCATGTCGGACATGCCGATGGCCATGACCGCCCACGTGGTGTTCACCGCCGTGGATGCCGAGGCTCCGGCTACGACGTCCAAGGCAGGCATCCGTCTTATCCGCGAGCGTCTCGGCTTTGGCGGCCTGATTATGACCGACGACCTCTCGATGCAGGCTCTGTCGGGCACGCTGAAAGAGCGCACCGAGGCGTCGTTCAAGGCCGGCAATGACATCGTCCTGCACTGCAATGGCAAGCTGGACGAGATGACCGAGATCGCATCAGTGACCAAGACGCTGGGCGGCATTGCCGCTCGCCGCGCCGAGGCTGTGCTGGAACGTGTGGTCCGCACGCCTGAACCGCTAGACGTCGACGCTGCGCGCGCCCGCTTCGCTGCGGCAATGGAAGGCCGCTATCAGGCGGCCAGCGGACCTGACGTGGGCGAAGCCCAAGCGCCGGAACTGGCGTGAACTGATATGGGGCAGGGGGCATGACAGATACCTTCCAGCCGAACCTCGACTTCACCGCGGTCCAGCAGGCCGAGGCGAAGGAGGCGTTCGTCGTTGATCTGGAAGGTTATGAAGGTCCCCTGCACGTCCTTCTGGAACTGGCCCGCAGCCAGAAGGTGGACCTGCTAAAGCTTTCGATCACCCGACTGGCCGAACAGTATCTGCTGTTCGTTCACGAGGCGCGGCGACGTAACTTCTCGCTGGCGGCGGACTATCTGGTGATGGCGTCGTGGCTGGCCTATCTGAAGTCGCGCCTGCTGATCCCGCGTAACGAGAAGGACAAGGGCGAAGAGCCACCCGCAGAGCAGATGGCTGCTGCGCTGGCCTTCCGCCTGCAAAAGCTGGAGGCCATGCGAACCGCCGTGGCCAACCTGACGAAACGCCCGCAACTGGGCCGCGACGTCTTTATGCGCGGCGATCCCGAGCAAACCGTGATCGTGCCATCGGATCAGATCGACGCCAGCCTCTATGAACTGATGACAGCCTATGTGACCCAGCGGGTCAAGCAGGAGCGGCGCAACTATAACCCGACTGCCCGCGTCGAAGCCTTCCAACTGGAAGCCGCCCGCGACTGGCTACGCGAGATTATGCCGCGCCTCGCCGAATGGACGCCGCTGGAGCGCGTTGCCCCGCAGCGACCCGACGATCACGACGGCCCGTCACAGGCCAGCTATACGGCCTCTACGCTTTCGGCCTCGCTGGAACTGGTAAAGGAAGGCGGCATGGACATTCGTCAGGAAAGGCCGTTTGACGATATCTGGCTGCGTCGGCGCGGACCGGCCCCCGCGCTGGAGTTGGAACCGTGAGTCTGAACTTCGCCCCTGACCATCTGGAGATCGAGCGCCGCATTGAGGCCCTGCTGTTCGCTGCCGCCGCGCCGCTATCGCGCGAGGAGTTGGCGCGTCGTCTGCCGGAAGGTGCCGATGTATCCGGTGCCCTGACCGCACTTCAGGAGCGCTATAAGGGCAGGGGGGTCGAACTCGATTCCGTAGCGGGGCGCTATCGTTTCCGCACCGCCGAGGACCTCGGCTTCCTGATGACGGAAGAGCGCGAAGAGCCTCGACGATTGTCTAAGGCTGCGCTCGAGACGCTGGCCATCATTGCCTATCATCAGCCTTGCACCCGCGCCGAAATTGAAAGCGTGCGCGGTGTGTCGCTGTCGAAAGGCACGCTGGATGTGCTGCTGGAGATGGGATTCGTTCGCCTGCGCGGTCGTCGTCGCACGCCGGGTCGTCCCGTAACCTACGGAACCGCAGACCGATTCTTGGAACATTTCGGTTTGGCGGGTCTGTACGATCTGCCGGGCGTGCAGGAAATGAAGGCGGCGGGACTGCTGGATCTGTCCATGCCTGTCGGCTTCGAGGTTCCGGATCCTTCGCTTTCCCGCGACGAAGACGGCGAAGAATTATTGCCGGGAATGGACGCGGACACGCCGGAATTTGCCCAAGATTTCATAGGCGAAGGCGGCGAGTCGTAGCTTTAGGGGCGACCTTGCGTCGCGTCTGAAAATAAACCACGAAAATCCATACACTTAAGTCTCAAACCTGTCGCCTTGACCTGAAGGCCCTCCGCCTATAGGTTCCGCGCGAAATTCAGACCCCTGCCGACAGCCCGTCGGCGATGAGCGAATTGGCCATGTCCTCTACGAAGGAATCGCGCGAAGAGGCGATGAAACGTCTCTCGGAACGCGCATCCGCCCTAGAGGCGCGGACAAGAACCGAGGTGGTAGCAACCGCCGAGGCTCAAAAGGTCGTTGGTCAGGCTTGGCGCATCGTCGCCGAACTGATCGGTGGCGTTTTTATCGGTCTGGGACTTGGTGTGGCTGTCGATTACTTCTTCGACACTGCGCCGATAGGCGTAATCGGCGGGGTCCTCGTGGGCTTCGCTTTGTCATTTTTTATGGCCCGCAATACAGCCAAACGGCTTATGGCGGAGGCCAAGGCACTCGGTGAAACCCCTTCGGGTGAGCCGATTGTCGAGGTTAACGAAGACGAGGAACGATAGGCTTCATGGCCGGTCCGATTGAACAATTTGAGGTCAAGCCGCTCGTAGAGTTCGGCACGGTCAATGTTCCCGTTCTCGGTGAGCAAGTGATCGCTATCACCAACTCGCACGTTGCGATGACCATCGCCTTTGCGGTTGTTGTGGGCTTCCTGGGTCTAGCCACCAGCAAGAATGCTGTGGTTCCGGGCCGTATGCAGGCTGCGGGTGAAACCCTGTTCGGCATGGTCGACAACCTGACCTCGTCGATCATCGGTCACGACGGCAAGAAGTATTTCCCGTTCGCCTTCACCATGTTCATGCTGGTTCTGGCGATGAACTTGCTGGGCATGTTCCTGACCTTCACCGCGACCTCGCAACTGGCCGTCACCCTGACGCTGGGCCTGATCTCGTTCCTGACCGTCGTCGTCGTCGGCTTCGTCAAGAATGGTCTGGGCTTCTTCAAGCTGTTCTGGCCGGCTGGCGCGCCTCTGGCGCTGCGCCCTGTCGTTGGTCTGATCGAGTTTGTTTCGTTCCTGCTGCGTCCGGCTACCCTGGCCCTGCGTCTGTTCGGTAACATGCTGGGTGGCCACGTCGCCCTGAAGATCTTTGCCCAGTTCGTTGTGCAACTGGGTGCTGTGGCCATCGCCACCGGCGGTATCGCCTACGCCTTCTTCGGCGTTGCAGCTCTCTCGCTGGGCATGACCGTTGCGATGACCGCACTTGAGTTTCTGGTGGCCTTCCTTCAGGCCTTCGTTTTCACTGTTCTGACCTGCATCTATCTCAATGATGTGGTCAACCTGGGTGAAGGCCACTAAGGCCTAATCTCAGCTACTTCACCCTACCTCTAACGTCTCTCGATTTAGGAAACACATCATGGACGCTGAAGCCGCAAAGTACATCGGCGCTGGTCTGGCCACCCTGGGCATGATCGGTTCGGCTCTGGCCGTTGGTAACATCTTCGGTAACTTCCTGGCTGGCGCTCTGCGCAACCCGGCTGCTGCCGCTGCTCAAGTCGGCAACCTGTTCGTGGGTGCCGCTCTGGCAGAAGCCCTGGGCATCCTGGCCTTCGTGCTGGGCGTCCTGATGATCTTCGGCTAATCCTTAGCCTCTAAGAAGACCACACAGTACCGACGGCGCGTAGGTTCGTCCTACGCGCCGTTGTCCTGATCTAAAGATAGACGGACCATGGCCGCAGAACCCACACTCGAAGCACCGACCGGCGACGTACACGCCGAGACCCATGCCTCCACCGAGCACGCCTCGGGCGGCCTGCCCCAGTTCGAATTCCAGCACTGGGTTGGTCAGATTGGCTACCTGCTGATCCTGTTCGCCATCACCTATGTGCTGATCGCCAAGGTGTTTGCACCGCGCATGCGCCGTGTGATCGACGAACGTGCCGAAACCATCGACGGTGCCATTGCCACCGCCCGTTCGGTTCAAGCCGAAGCTGAAGCGCAAGCTGAAGCTGCCCGCGCCGAGGTCGAAAAGGCCCGCGCCGACGCCCGCGCTACCGCAGCCGCTGCGAAAGCCCGCGTCACCGAAGAATTCAACGCCCGCCTGGCCGCTGACGAAGCTGTCGTCAACGCCCGCATCGCTGAAGCCGAAGCCAAGATCGCTTCGACCCGCGACGCTGCCATGGGTAACGTCACTGCCATCGCTTCGGACGCCACCAGCGCTATGCTGGAACGTCTGACCGGCAAGGCCCCGACTGCGGCCGAGCTGGAAGCTGCCATCAAGGGAGCTGCCTAATGCCCGCTTTTCTGACCGCCCACTTCTGGGACATCAGCAACCCTGAGTTCTGGGTTGGCGTCGGCCTCGTCATCTTCTTCGCCATCGTCATCTTCGCTGGCGTGCCGAAGCTGGTTGCTGCCGGTCTGGACGCCAAAGCTGCCAAGATCCAGCAAGACCTGGATGAAGCCGCCCGTCTGCGTGCCGAAGCCGAAGCCATGCTGGCCCAGATCCGCAAGGAAAAGGCCGAAGCCGAAGCTCAAGCTGCCGAGCTGCTGTCGACCGCCGAAGCCGAAGCCAAGCGTCTGGAAGCCGACGCCAAGGCCCGCATCGAAGAATCGACTGCCCGTCGTCAGGAACTGGCCGAGCGTCGTATCGCTCAAGCCGAAGCCGAAGCGACCCGCGAAGTGAAGTCGGCTGCTGCTGACCTCGCCGCCATGGCTGCTCAGGAAATCCTGGCTGCCCGCATCGCTGGTGCCAAGACCGATCCGGCTCTGGACGCAGCGATCAGCCAACTGGCTGGCAAGCTGAACTAAGATTGGGGGCAACCCTGAATGTCAAAAGGCCCCGCTTTCGCGGGGCCTTTTTTCTTGTCCTGATCTGCCGAAGCCCTAGTGGGCGGGGGCAGCACCCATGGGGTGGATATGCGCCTTCTCGCGCTTGAGGAGGCGTTCAAAGGTCGAGCCGAGCACTGCACCATAGATAGCGTGCGTGACCAGCATCCAAGCCAAGCCTTCAAAACCACCAGACGGAATGATCCGCTGATCCGGGACAATCATGGTCGCATAGATCATCAGGACCACCCATGCGCCGACGGCAAAGGCGATGCCTTTAGCCATAGCAACCTTGGTGGGTAGGCGGTCGTAGAGCAGGCCAAAAAGGCCGCCCAGAACCACAATGCCGAACAGGATATGAAGGGCCCATCCTGCTGCTGCATTCCCCGGCATGCCGAACATCTTGGCGACGATCAGCGGGAACGGGGTGAACATCTTCAACACATACATGTTGATGGCCTCAACTGCGGCCACAATCACCGTTGCGGTAAGACCTGCAACGATGCCGTTTTTTACGCGTGACATCATTAGTTTAGCGCCTCCCAACGCCAACACTTCGAGACTACGCGAGGTCGAGGGTAAGCCTTTTTTTGGCTAATGTCGAAGAACGCTGTTCACATTAACGTGCGGGCGCGCAATCGAGCGGGCTGTCTTAAGCCCGTGGCGCAGCGATTTTTCGAAGTCAAATCGGGAGGTTAAGCGGCCTTGGAGGCGCTGCGGCGGGCCGCACGGTAGGCCCGCACACGTGCCCGCAAACGCCGGCGCAAACGCGGCAGTGCACGGCGGCGACGGCTGCGGACAACCATCTTCTCCATGCGCAGAGCCTGCTGCCAGAAAACCGGTGCCACTTCAGGGTTCTTCCGCATGAGGCGGCGGAAGGGATAGACCCAGTTCGGCTTGGCGCGCTGCGCCTTGATGAACTGGCGCTTGGCCCAGAACGAGTTGCGCAGCACGATCACCAAACCCAGCGTGATCACCGGAATACCGCCCGGACCCGGCAGCGGCGCGATGATCAGGCCCACCAGCATGATGAACAGCCCCACGCCCATCAACGCCAGACGGCGAAGACGGCGGCTCGCACCTGTACGGGGCGGCGGAGGGATCAGTGGTGTCAGGACCAAGGTCACAGCGAGCTACTTGCGTATAGGAGGAGGCGGGGAGACGCGGGGAGGAAGTACTAAACAGATGGGAATCCGTTGTTCCCACACAAGGCCAGTTTGAGGGCCGAACCATGACTTCCGAATGAACGATCAGTCACGTTGGGCGAAAAGAAAACGCCGTGTCTCGAAAGACACGGCGTTTGGTTAGCTAGGGTTGAAAACAGGCGCTCAGGCGGCCTGGTTCGAACCTTCCGGCTTCACCCAGCGCAGCTTGGGCGAGCGGGCTGCCTTGGTTTCGTCGAGACGACGCATCGGGGCGTGGAACGGTGCGCCCTTGAAGCGGTCAACGTCACCAGCCTTGGCGGCCTGTGCCAGCAGGCGCATGGCCTCGATGAAACGATCCAGTTCGGCCTTGGATTCCGTCTCGGTCGGCTCGATCAGCATGGCCCCGTGGACGACCAGCGGGAAATACATGGTCATCGGGTGGAAGCCCTCGTCGATCATCGCCTTGGCGAAGTCGAGTGTGGTGATGTCCGTGCCCTTGAGCCATTCATCGTCGAACAGGGCCTCGTGCATGCACGGACCGTCCGGGAAGGCGGCGCTCATCAGGTCCGACAGGCGGGCCTTGATGTAGTTGGCGTTCAGGACAGCGTCCTCGGCGACTTGGCGCAGGCCGTCGGCACCGTGGGACATCATGTAGGAGAGGGCGCGCACATACATGCCCATTTGCCCTTGGAAGGCGCACAGACGGCCAAAGGCTTGTGCAGCCTCGTCCTCTTCACGCTCGACCAGTTTGAAGCCCTCGCCAGTGTTCACGACCCAAGGCGCGGGGGCGAACGGAGCCAGAGCTTCGGACAGGACAACCGGACCTGCGCCCGGACCGCCGCCGCCGTGCGGTGTCGAGAAGGTCTTGTGCAGGTTGATGTGCATGGCGTCGACGCCCAGATCGCCCGGACGCACGCGACCGACGATGGCGTTGAAGTTGGCACCGTCGCAATAGAAGTAAGCCCCTGCCTCATGGGTCAGGCGGCTGATTTCCATGATGTCGCGCTCGAACAGGCCGCAGGTGTTCGGGTTGGTGACCATGATGGCCGCCACGTCCGGACCCAGCTTGCTGGCCAGATCGGCCACGTCCACACGGCCGTCCTCGGTCTGGGCGACCTCGACGACGGTGTAGCCGACGAAGGCGGCGGTGGCAGGGTTGGTGCCGTGGGCCGAGGTCGGGACCAGCACCTTGCGGCGCTGTTCGTGCTCGCCCTTGGCTTCGTGGGCGGCGCGGATGGCCATCAGGCCGCACAGCTCGCCGTGAGCGCCTGCCTTGGGCGACAGAGCCACAGCCGGCATGCCGGTCAGGGTGGTCAGCCAGTGCGACAGGCTATCCATCAGCTCCAGCGCGCCTTGGACCGTCGATTGCGGTTGCAGCGGGTGGATGTCCGAGAAACCGGCCAGACGGGCCATCTTCTCGTTCAGGCGCGGGTTGTGCTTCAT
>NZ_JSYD01000009.1:0-59209 GCF_054824005.1 Brevundimonas sp. GN22
CGCGAGAGTGTCAGCAGGTCCTTCGCGATGATCTGCGTATCGTGGTGATGTCGGCTACGCTCGACGTCGAAGGTGTAGCCCGACTGCTGGACAACCCGCCCGTCATTGAAACCGAAGGCCGCATGTTTCCGGTGGAAACGCGATATCTGGGTCGAAACCCGACGGAGCGTTTCGAGGACGCCATGTGCAGGGCCGTGCTTCAGGCTCTGGATGAAGAAGAAGGGTCGGTCCTGGCATTCTTGCCGGGGCAGGGCGAAATCCATCGCACTCTGCAACGTTTGAAGGAGCTGCTGCGGGATCCGAATGTGGACGTGGTGGGTCTGTTCGGCGCAATGGACAAGGCGGATCAGGATCGCGCCCTTGATCCTGCTCCTGCTCCTGCTGGCAAACGCAAGGTTGTGTTGGCCACCTCAGTTGCCGAAACCAGCCTGACCATTGAAGGCGTGCGGGTTGTCATCGACGGCGGTCTTTCACGGGTGCCCCGTTTTGAACCATCTAGCGGCCTGACCCGACTACTGACCGTCAAGGTCAGCCGTTCCTCGGCCGAGCAGCGGCGAGGTCGGGCGGGCCGTGTCCAGCCCGGTGTCTGCTACCGACTGTGGGACAAGGAGCAGACGAGGGGACTGGTTGCGCATCAGCGGCCGGAAATTCAGGAAGCAGATCTGTCGGCCTTCGCGCTTGATCTGGCGCGCTGGGGCAGGCGCTCGCCGGAGGGACTGGCGCTGTTGGATATGCCCTCGGCAGGGGCGTTTGCCGAGGCCCGTCAGCTCTTGACGCGATTGGGCGCGCTGGACCCGAAGGGCGAACTTACGGCACACGGTCAGCGCCTGGTGAAGATGCCGTTGTCACCGCGCTTGGCGCACATGGTGTCGGTTGCTTCGGATCTGGGCGATGCCGCGGGCGGTGCCAAACTGGCTGCATTATTGAGTGAGCCCGGCCTCGGCGGGACTGCCGTCGATGTCGAAGAACGTCTGAAGGGGTTTGAATGCGATCGCTCGCCGAGGGCGCGCGATGCCATGAAGCTGGTAGAGCGCTGGGCACGGGCCGCCGGCGGTGGCTCGGGGGAAGAGGTCGATGCGGGGCTGTTGATCTGCGAGGCCTTCCCCGACCGCATCGCCAAGGCCAAAGGCAAAACCGGCGACTTCTTATTGTCGTCAGGGCGCGGTGTCACGCTGGACGCCAGCGAACGCCTGTCACAAGTGCCATGGCTGGCGGTCGCTGAACTGGGCGGTGGCGACGTTCGCGATAAAGTCCGTCTGGCTGTGCAACTCGATACGCGTACGCTGGAGACCGACTTGGCGCACCGTATCCAAAGCGTTGATCAACTGAGCCGCGAGCCCTCCGGACGGATGGTCATGAAGCGCCAGCGACGCATCGGAGCCATTGTGCTGGACGAGAAGGTTCTCGGTACGCCAGACCGCAAAATGATTTCAGCGGCACTGCGCAACGAAGTGGAACAGCAGGGCATCGCCGGATTGAAATGGGGCGAGGGTGCTTCTGCATTGCGAGCGCGCTTGGCATTCCTTCACGAGATCGATCCGGTCTGGCCCGAGGTCTCTGACGATGCTCTGTTCGAGCGGCGAGAGGACTGGCTCTGGGGGGCGCTCGACAATGCCCAAAGTCTTTCATCCGTGCCCGATCAAGCGCTGGCCGATGGACTGCGCGCTCTGATCCCTTGGGATTTGACCCGCAAGCTTGACGAGTTGGCACCAATGCGCCTGACTACGCCACTCGGCTCGGCGGCAATCGATTACGCGGCCGAAGGTGGCCCGCGTGTCGAGATACGCGTGCAAGAGCTTTTCGGCGTGAAGACCCACCCCTGCATCGGAGGTGGGCGCGTACCGCTTACACTGTCACTTCTGTCACCCGCGCGCCGGCCGGTTCAGGTCACCAGAGACTTGCCTGGTTTTTGGGCGGGGTCGTGGGCTGCCGTGCGCTCCGAGATGCGCGGGCGCTATCCCCGCCACCCATGGCCGGAAGATCCAGCCAATGCGGCCCCCACCAATCGGGTCAAGCCGCGAGGCACGTAAATCCTTGACGCAATGAGGAAATTTCTGAAATAAATTCCTCATTGTTGAGGAATTATCGATGGCTGACAGCCAAAATAAACCCGTATCGAACTCAAAGGCGCGCGTTTTGTTCGCCAGCTTGATTGGCACGACAATCGAGTTCTACGATTTCTACATCTACGCCACGGCTGCTGTTTTGGTGTTTCCGGCTCTCTTTTTCCCGGGCACCGATTCCATGACGGCGATGCTGGCTTCGTTTGCGACCTTCTCCATCGCGTTCTTCGCGCGCCCCGTCGGTGCAGTGGTATTCGGCCATTTCGGAGACCGCGTCGGGCGCAAGGCCACCTTGGTGGCTGCGCTGATGACCATGGGCCTTTCGACCATCGCTATTGGGCTGCTGCCGACATACGCACAGGTGGGCGTGCTGGCTCCGGCGCTTTTGGCGATCTGCCGTTTTGGTCAGGGCTTGGGTCTTGGCGGCGAATGGGGCGGGGCGGTCCTGCTGGCCACGGAAAACGCGCCTCCGGGCAAGAAGGCGTGGTTTGGGATGTTCCCGCAGTTGGGGGCACCAATCGGCTTTATCCTGTCGACCCTCAGCTTCATTGTTCTGGGTCAGCTTATGAACGAGCAGGCTTTCCTGGCCTGGGGATGGCGCATTCCGTTTATCGCCAGTTCGCTGCTGGTCATTGTTGGTCTGTGGATGCGCCTCAAGATTACCGAGACACCCGAGTTCCAGAAGACCATCGACAAGGAAGAGCGCGAGAGGGCTCCAGTGGTCACTCTGTTCGCCAGCCATAAATGGGCGCTACTGACGGGCACGCTGGGCGGTATGGCGACCTTCGTCATCTTCTATCTGATGACGGTCTTCGCGCTGGGCTGGGGCACCACGGCGCTGGGTTATACCCGCGAAGAGTTTCTGCCGATCCAGCTGTTCGGCGTCTGCTTCTTTGCGCTGTTCATCCCCATTGCCGCTCTGGCGGCTGACCGCTGGGGGCAGGGTCGCACCTTGCTGGCGGCCTCGGTTGGTATCGCTTTGTTCGGCCTTGTTCTGCCGCTGCTGTTCGGTGGCGGTTTCTGGGGCGTTATCGCCTTCTTCGTCATCGGCTTCTCGCTGATGGGCTGCACCTATGGCCCGATCGGTGCCGCACTGGCGCGCCCGTTCCCGACGGCGGTTCGCTACACCGGTGCGTCGATGACGTTCAATCTTGCCGGTATTCTGGGGGCATCGATTGCACCGTATGCCGCGACCTGGTTGGCCAGCCGATACGGATTGCCCGCCGTGGGCGCCTATCTGTCGGTAGCGGCCTTGTTGACCATCGTCGCCCTGATCGGCATGGGGCGGATAAAAACAGAGGGGGAGGCGTAAAGCCTCCCCCTTCTTCATTTCCTAGTTAGGGCCGGCTTAGAGACCGGAGCCGTAAGCCGCATCGGTCACGGCATAGACCATGACGCCGGTGGCGACGGACAGGTTCAAACTGTCTGCACGTCCACGCATCGGGATTTTGACGTTCACGTCACAGGTCGCAGCCAGCTCGTCAGTCAGGCCAGCCTGCTCATTGCCCATCAGGATAATGGCCGGATGCTGGACGGGGCTGTCACGATAGCCGTGCTTGGCATCCAGACGGGTGCCGATGACGCTGCCCTTCCAGCCCTTGCGCCATTCCACGAACTCTTCGCGGCTGGTCTTGGTGATGGTGACAGCGAAGACCGAACCCATGGTCGCGCGCACAGCCTCGACCGAGTAGGGGTCAACGCAATCGCCGATGAGGATCACACCACCGCAGCCCGCGGAGTCGGCGGTGCGGATAATAGTGCCCAGATTGCCCGGGTCACGGACCTGTTCCAGTGCCACCCAGCACGGCTTGTCCGACGGATCGATGTCGTTCAGCGGCGTATAGACCTGCTCGAACACGCCCAGCACGGTCTGCGGGTTATCGCGACGACTGATCTTTTCGAGGATGGCGTGGGTGACCGTGATGATCTGTCCGCCCGCCTTCTTCGTTTCGGCCTTGGCACGGTCGAGGATCGGGTGCGGACGGGCGTCCTGACCGACCAGCAGCATCACCGGAGCGCGGCCCTGATCCAGAGCCTCGCCGATGAACTTCAGACCCTCCGCCAGAAACCGGCCCGTGGCCTCGCGTTCCTTGCGCATATGCAGGGCGCGCACGGCCTTAACCGTGTCGTTGGTCAGCGAGGTAATCAGATGCTCGCTCATTACTTGGCACTCCAGCGGGCAAAGAAGGACAGGCCGATGGCGCGGGAATCCTTGCCGTCTTCCGACAGGGCCAGTTCGCCCCAGTCGATGCGGCCACCGCGATCATGTGTCGCCTCGGCCATCATATGCGCCAGCGACAGGCCCGAGATACGGGCGGCATAAGCATTCAGCAGCAGGAAGGACGCATCGTCTGACAGCAAGGCGGCACAGTCCTTCAGCAAGTCCGGCATATCCTCAAACAGGCGCCAGACTTCGCCATTGGCACCGCGACCGTATTTCGGCGGGTCCAGAATGATGCCGTCATACTTGCTGCCGCGGCGAACTTCGCGGGCCACGAATTTGCGGGCGTCCTCGACGATCCAGCGGATCGGCTTGTCCGACATACCCGACAGCTCGGCATTCTCGCGGGCGTAGTTCACCGACTTCTTGGAAGCATCGACGTGGGTGACGTGCGCACCAGCGGCAGCACACGCCAGCGAGGCCACGCCCGTATAGCCGAACAGGTTCAGAACCTTCGGCTGTTGCAGGGTGCGGATACGGCCGTCCAGCCATTCCCAGTTGGCAGCCTGCTCTGGGAAAAAGGCCAGGTGGCGGAAGGGCGTGAACCGACCCATGAATTTCACGTCGCGCCATTTCAGCGGAAACGCATCAACAGGACCATGCTTGTCGAAACGCCAGCGGCCGGAATCTTCTTCCTCCTGCTGCGGGTCGAACATTGCGGTCGCCTGCTCGAACTTGCTCTCGTCCTTGACCGACCAGAAGCACTGGGGCTCGGGACGTACGACCGTATAGCGACCATAGCGTTCAAGTTTGCGGCCATTGCCGCTGTCGATCAGTGCGTAATCCGACCAGCCTCGGGTGACGAGGGTTTCGGGAGTAGGGGAAAGAACCGGAGCCATGTCTGGGCTGATAAGCCGTTATGCGGCCTTTCGTCCAGCGGGAGCCGCAGAATAGGTGGGGCGGACTTTAGGCGTGTGGTGATCGGCAACAGGGATATCGGGCAGGTGGGGGGTCTTGTCCCAGGTGTGGGGCTGGAACACGAGCCGGACCAGCGCATGGAAGAATGCGATGGTCATCAGGGCCCAGTAGAAGGGTGCCATCAGGATTTCACGCAGACCGTAGGGGATACCGATCCGGTTTGCGCCGACCCAGCACGTCATCCATGAGGCGCAGTATCCGGTAATCAATACTGACAAGGCGCCATATCCGACGTCGGGCGGGCTCAACGACAATAGGCTCAAGATGCCCAGGGTCGTGACGGCTGCGAGCGCATAGCCGTGGATGGAGGCTGCGACCAATCCTGCGATAAGTGTGGTTGCAAAAGCGAAGACGCCACGTGGTCCTAATCCGGGTTTGCCGAGATGGACTGCCAGGGTTTGCAGATAGCCTTTGAGCCATCGTGTGCGCTGGGGAAGCCAAAGCTTGAAGGGGCCGGGCGGTGTTTCCCAGGTCGGCGAGGTGATGGTGCCCAGCTTCCAGCCTGCGCGCCAGAGCCGGAATCCGAGGTCGGCGTCTTCGGTGACGTTATAGGCATCCCAGCCTCCGACGGCCCTTAAAACATCGACCCGAAAGTGGTTGCTGGTCCCGCCCAACGGGAACGGCAATCCAAACCGTGCCATTCCCGGCAGGATGACCTCGAACAAGCCCGCATACTCAGCCGCAAACTGTCGATCCAGCAGCACGGTTTTGACCGCTGCGCGGTGACGTCGCTGAATACGCAAGGGGGCCTGAAAACAGGCGTGCATAGCGCCATCGCTCGCAAACCGGCTGGCCGCTTCCTTGAGTTGGTAGGGGTCGGGCGAGTCTTCCGCGTCGTAAATGGTCAGGTATTCGCCAGTTGCCATGGCGAGCCCGTAGTTGAGCGCTCGAGGCTTGGTCTTCGGGCTACCCTGCGGGACGACCACGACTTTCAACCACGAAGGTAGCCGCAAATTCTTCGCAACCGCCTGGGTGCGGAAATCATCCTCCTCCAGAAGGATAAAACCCTCCAGCGCATCTTGCGGATAGTCAATCAGCGCAAGCTTCGACACCAGCTGGGGTAGGATTTCCGCCTCGTTATAGAGCGCGGCGAGAATGGTGTAGCGGGGCCAGCTCTCTAACTCTGTCGGGCGTGGTTGTGTTTGGGAGCTCGCGAAGATAAGCGCCCCCCGCCACAGCGCGAGCCCAACGAGCGCGATCTGGAAGGCTGTGATCACTATCCAGCCCCAGCGTGCGTCCCATAGGGCCCATAGACCGAGTGCTAAAGCCGCAGCAACAACTCCAACAACCTTGATTGCGATAATCACGCCACTAGCCGCATCAACAGCATATGGAACTTTGAGCGGCGGACGAAGAAATCCGCTCAACCTGACTTTCTCCCCCCAGACAAGTCGGAAGCGGACACTAATGGCAAAGCTTGGACATACGCAACCGTGTGGCGCTCGATTGATTCCACCCCTAGGATAAGTGTGAGTAGGTTCGGAGGTCCCTGTGACGGAAGACGCGCCAAAGATGCGCTCTGTGCGCAAGCCAAAGGGCGAAGGCCATGCGCGGCGAGGAGAAATCCTGGCAGCGGCAGAGCAGATTTTCGTCGCCCATGGCTACGAAGGGGCAACGATCCGCAAGATCGCCGAGGCTGTGGGGCTGTCGTCGACGGCTCTTTATCTGCATTTCAAGGACAAGGCCGAAATCCTCAACGAAATCTGTCTGCGGGCATTCTCCATGCTGCTCGAGCGGCAGGTGGCTATGTCCGAGGCCGAGCCTGATCCCGAGGCCCGATTGCGCGGTCTGATGATTGGCTATGTCCAGTTCGGCTTTGAAAACGCCAATGCCTATCGCTTGGCGTTCATGACGCCGACAATCCTCAGCGAGGACGGTAGTGAACCGGTATCACGCAAAGTGGCCGCCGAATTGTTCCAAAAGTTCGAGAACGGTGTTGCTGCTGCCGTCGAAGGATGCGTCGAGCCTGATCGCGTGCGCGCCCTCGCGCAGGTTCTTTGGGCCAGCATCCACGGACTGGTATCGATCATCATCACCAAGCCCCAGTTCGGCTGGGAGGACCAGCGTACCCTGATCGAAACGCAGGTCGATATCCTTGTCAGGGGTGTGACCTGCCCGTGAGTTTGCGTTGGAAGTGGGTGGCCGGTCTGGTTGCCGTGCTGGCTTGCGGATTTGCGACCGCGTCGGGCGCAGAGGGACCGCTACGCGTGATGTCGCTGGACCAATGCGCCGACCAGTTTGTGCTGGCTCTCAAACCGGATGCGGAACTGCGCCTTTCGCCGCGCTCGGATGACGCGGACGCCTATCTGCGCGAGCAGGCCCGCGCTCACAAACACATTCGCCCTAGTCTCGAGGCGGCTGTCGCGTTCAAGCCGGATGTGGTTGTCCGATATTGGGGCGGAGATATGCTGCTGCTGCGTCGTTTGGAGCAGGGTGGAGTTTCGGTGGTCAACATTGAAGACAGCCGCGACTTTGACAGTATTCGAAGCAATATCCGTAATTTGGCTTCATCTCTAAATGTTCCGGATCGAGGTGATGAAATGATCCGCAACATGGACGCGCGACTGGCCGCTGCGGCAGGTCAGGGCAAGGGCAGGCGTGCGACCTATATGACCGCCAGTGGCTTTTCCGCAGGGCCGGGCACGCTGATCGATAGTATTCTGAGAGCTGCCGGCTTCAAAAATGCCACTAAAGCTGCGGGCTATCAGGCATTAAAGCTCGAGCAGTTGGTTCTGACGCCGCCACTTATGTTTGTGCGGGGCTTTTTCGAGCAGGCTTTCATGGATTGGCGGGGAGTGGGGCGTCATCCGGTGCTCAAACCGCTGATGGCAGCCAGTGACACCGCCGATCTTCACGCTTCGACATTGACGTGTCCTGGCTGGTTTGCCGCTGATGCGGCGCTTACGCTGGCGGAGACGGCACAGTGATCCGTAGCCACTATTTGTCCTTGGGACTGTTTGTAGCCATTGCGGCTGCGTCGCTATTGGCTGTCAGCTTTGGTGAGACAGTCTTGGGTTGGTCAGGCGTTGCGCACGCATTTGCCGATCCAGCATCGGGCGAGGGCGACGTGCTGTGGCAGATCCGGTTGCCGCGTGTGCTTTGCGCGCTTTTTGTAGGGGCAGCGTTGGGGCTGTCTGGGGCAGTCATGCAGGGTTTGCTGCGAAACCCCTTGGCAGAACCGGGCGTCATCGGCGTGTCTGGCACAGCCGCTTTCGCTGCGGCGCTGGCGATTGTTAGCGGATTGGCCGTTATCCCCGGTGCGGTTGAAGCGTCCGCGCTTATCGGTGCGGCTGTAGCGGGTGTTCTTTTGACGCTGGTCGGTGCCAGACTGGGAGCGCCTGAGGGGCTAATCCTGTTCGGGGTGGCTTTATCAAGCTTCTCGGGCGCGGCGACCGCGCTGATTTTCAACCTCTCGCCGTCACCGATTGCCTCGGCCGAGGTCATGGCGTGGATGCTAGGATCGGTTGCCAATCGCAGCTGGTTTGACGTGGCGTGGGTGGCGACGGCTTTGGTCGTTGCTGCCGTCTTTGCGGTTCTGGCCCGACAGGGCTTGCGGATGCTGACGCTAGGCGAAGATGTCGCCAAGGCATCGGGATTACCGCTGGTCCGTTTGCGGGTCTGCGCACTTCTGGCCGCTGCCGTCGCGGCTGGGGCCGCGGTCGCGGTCGCGGGTATTATCGGCTTCGTCGGGTTGGCCGCACCGCATCTGGTGCGCTCTGCAGTTCGAGGTGATCCGGGCAGGGTACTGCTTCCCTCCGCGCTTGCCGGCGGTTTGATGCTGGTCTTGGCCGATCTGGCGACGCGCCTCATCCCCACCGATCAGGAGTTAAAGCTCGGCGTGTTCACTGCACTGATCGGTGCGCCGTTGTTCGCGTTGATTGCATGGCGCGCCGCGAAGGAGTGGAGGCTATGAGCCTGCTTTGCCTCGAAGGCATCAGCGTCGATATCGCCCGACAGCGCCTGCTCCATTTCGCGTCCATGACGGTCGAGGCCGGTCAGATGGTGGCAGTCTGCGGCCCGAACGGAGCGGGCAAGTCCACCCTGCTGAAGGTCGCTGCGGGGCTTATACGCCCCCGTCAGGGCGCTGTGCAGTTCCTGGGTCGCGACATTCGAAGCCTGTCGGCCCGCCAGCGGGGAGAGAGCTTCGCCTATCTGGCGCAGGACCGGACCATCGCCTGGAACCTGCCCGCTATAGAGATTGCGGCACTGGGCGGACTTCATTTCTCGCAAGGAGATGTGATGGTCCGTGCAGCGCGCGCTTTGGACCTGGTGGGTGTGGGCCATCTGGCGCATCGCGGCGTGGCGGATATGTCGGGTGGAGAGCGTGCGCGCGTGCTGCTGGCTAGGGCGCTGGTGACTGATGCGCCGTTGCTGATCGCCGATGAACCTGTCGCAGGGCTCGACCCCGACGCTTCACTGCTGGTGCTGGAGCGACTGCGTCAGCGTGCAGCTGATCGGTCTGCCGTGGTGGTTACCATGCACGATCTATCGGCTGCAGCCCAGTTTGCGGACCGCGTCGTCGTCATAGCCAAGGGCAGGGTCGTCGCAGACGCTGCACCGCTAAAGGCTCTGACCGTGGATGTGCTGCGGGACCATTTCAAGATCGCGGGCCAGTGGGTAGAAACAGAAAACGGGCCGCTTTTGGCGACCCGTCGACTGTAGGATTGAACCCCTCGTTACTGGCTGTATGAACGAGGTCCTGCGTTGGGCGGAGTACCGCGCGCAAGGTCTGCAGACGGCGTGAGCTGTGCCGAGCCGTTATTCAGACGGGCGCGGTAGATCTGCATATTCTCCATCACCCGCATCATATAGTTGCGCGTCTCGGTGATCGGCGCGCACTCGATGAAGTCCAGCGGGTCGACCTGTGCCTGACGCGGGTCACCACAGCGTGCAGTCCATTGGGGTGGACGTGCGGGTCCTGCGTTGTATCCGACCGCGGCCAGCAACGGCGACTGACCGAAGTTGTTGAGCAGTTCGCCAAGGTGATAGCTGCCCAAAGTCATATTGTAGTTGGGGTCCCACAGGCGATCATCGCTGTAGGGTTGCCCCATACGACGCGCCACTGCCGAGGCCGTGCTGGGCAGCATCTGCATCATACCGCGAGCATTGGCGTGTGAACGCACACCCGGATCGAAGCTGGATTCCTGACGTGTGATGGCCAGCGTAAAGTCAGCCGGTGCCATGCCTGGTACCTGTTGCGGCAGTTGGATCGGATACATCCGCTCCGGCATGATAAAGCCTCGGCCGCTGGCGGCGCGCCCGACCATCATGGCACCGAACTGGTCACCATAGGATTTGACCAGATCGAATAGCATCGACAGGTCGTAGGGCAGGGGTAGGGTGTCATCGAGGTGATAGGCGAAGACGCGCATTAGCGGCTGTTCGCCCATCTGGCCGAGGATACGGGTAGCCCGCACCATCTCATAGCTTTCAAAACGCGCGACATCTTCAGGCGTCGGGTCAGGTTCGCCAGGCAGGGTCAGGGTCTGGGTGCCGGCTTTCTCGGCGGCAAGTTGACCATAGAATGTCTGCCAATGCTGGCCACCGGCGGCATAGAACTGTTGAGCGCGAGCGCGGTCGCCCTGCGCTTCTGCAGCACGGCCCAGCCAATAGAGTGCCCGTCCCTGAGTGATGGGGGTCTGGGAGATATTGCGAAGGGTTTCGAAATGCTGCTCGGCGCGACGCGCATCGTTCAGTTTGACCAGCGCAGCCCAACCGGCAAAGAACTCGGCGTCAACCGAGCGCTCGCCAGACGAGAAGCCGTGCCCCGCAAACGCGTCGTAGGAGGCTCGATTATTTCCCATACGCAGCGCGTCGAGGAACAGGTTACGACGCTCGTTCCAAAGCGTGTTTTGACCGTCGGTATGTTTGGGCGCAGGGGGCAGATAGCGCAGAAGGTCGAACGCTTCGCTCTGACGGTTTGCGGCGCGCAACAGCCGCACACGCTCCAGCACAACGTTGGGATCGGTCACCTGTTGAGGGCTCAGACTGGCAATGACACTGTCTGGCGCATATGCGGTGCGCAGGTTCATCACCACATTGGCGATAGCCTGACGGTCGGCGGGCACCAGATTAACCATCGCGCGGGTAGCAGGGCCGTGCGGGCCGCTCAGCAAGGTGTTCAGGCGTACAACATGATCGTCGGTCGCCAGCCAGCCGGACCAGCGAGAGAGAATTCGGTCCTGCTCAGCGGCGTCGAACGATTCCTGACGCCACCAGTTGCGAATGAGGTTCTGGGCATCTTCGCGGCGACCTGCTTGCTCCAATGCGCCTGCGTAGGCGATGGCACCATGGACGGTACGTGGCTGTTCTTCTGCGAAGAATGCCAGAGTGGCCTCGGGACTCAGACCTGTGACACTCAGTGCACGCTCGGCAGCGGCGCGACGTGATTCGGCTCGCGGCCATCCCTTGAGGTCCGACTCTGCACGCAGGACTTCGGAGGGCGACATCTGACGATCCGACGTATCCACCAATGCCCATTCGACGAGTTTACGTGCGGCGGGATCATTGATCGATGCCATGATCTGTTGGGTGCGGACAACATCACGTGCCCGCGCTGCGGCCAGCCCTTGCTGTACCAGCGACTGATCTGACGGGCTGATAGAGCCCGCCGTTTGGGAACTATAGGCGGCCGGGACGCTGTTGATCACGTCTTGAGTCGGGGGGGCCATGACCGCCAGGGCGGCTGCGAGGGTCGTCGCGATCATCAGCTTCTTCGTCCTCATTCATCTACTTGTTGCGGTAGAGCCATTGGCGAAATACCCTTTGGCCCCATCAAGATAACGAGCGGCTCATCCGCTCATTCTCCGCACAGGTTAGTTTTTCCATGATCGCCCATTTGTTCAAGGGCGTGATCACCGCCTTGATCACACCTCTTCGTGACGGAAACGTGGACGAAGAGGCGTTTAAAAAACTGTTGGAACGCCAAATTGCTGCTGGCGTGCACGGCGTTGTCCCGATGGGGACCACCGGCGAGAGTGCTACCCTGCACCTCGACGAGCATAAACGCGTGGTTGAAATGTGCGTTGCGCAGGCCGCTGGCCGTATTCGCGTTATTGCCGGAGCGGGCTCGTCTTCGACGGAAAAGGCGATCGAGCTGTCGCAGTTCGCAAAGACTGTCGGTGCGGATGGCGTGCTGGCGGTGACGCCCTATTACAACCGCCCATCGCAAGCCGGCCTGCGGGCCCACTTCGAAGCGATGGCCGATGCTGTCCAGATCCCGGTGCTTTTGTATAATGTGCCGGGACGCACGGGCGTTGATCTGGCTAACGAAACGGTTGCGGCACTGGCCAAGCACCCCAACATCGTCGGTATCAAGGACGCCACCGGCGATCTGTCGCGCGTCAGCTGGATGCGCGCCAATATCGAAGGTACTTTCGACCTGATCTCTGGCGATGATCCGAGCTATCTCGGCTATGCCGCTCAAGGCGGTTGCGGCGTGATCTCGGTGACGTCGAATGTCGCTCCCGAAGGTATGGTGGCTCTGCACGATGCAGTTCAAGCTGGCGATCTGGCAACGGCCCGCAGCTGGCAGGATCGCTTGATCGGTCTGCATAAGGGGCTGTTCCTCGATAACTCGCCCTCGCCAACCAAATATGCGTTGTCGAAGCTGGGATACTGTTCGGAAGAGGTGCGTTTGCCTCTGGTACAGACCCGCAACGAGGTCCGTCCGCATATTGACGCCGCAATGTCGGCAGCCGGGATCGTTTAATGGCCGAACAAGCGCCACAGCAAAAGACAATCGCCGAGAACCGGCGCGCTCGCTACGACTACTTCCTCGAAGACCATATCGAGGCTGGAATCCAGTTGCTGGGTACCGAGATCAAGGCGCTGCGCGACGGGCGCGCGAACATTGCCGAAAGCTATGTTGCGGTCGAGGGACGCGAGCTTGTGCTCGTCAATGCCGATATCCCGCCCTACAAAATGGCCAACAGGTTCAATCACGAGCCGCGCCGCCACCGCAAACTGCTGCTGCATCGTCGCCAGATCGACAAGATGGCTTCGGCGGTCCAGCGCGATGGCCGCACCATCATTCCGGTGCGGCTGTACCTGAACGAGAGCGGCAAGGCGAAGCTGGAAATTGCCTTGGCCAAGGGCAAGAAAAACCACGACAAGCGCGAGGCAACGGCCGATCGCGACTGGCAGCGCGACAAGGCGCGTCTGCTTAAGGAACGCGGCTAAGGAAGTTCGTGTCTCTGGCGCCCTATGCGCGGGAGGCGGCTCAGGCTAGGATTTATCCCGTTAAGACCGGGTGCGGAGTGCATGGTGAAAATAGCCGATCGCTGGTTCGTCTGGGCTGGTACAGCCCTGATGGGGGCCGTCGCAGCCGCAGGTGTGGTTGTTGCCGTTTACGCGGCTTACGTCATTCACGATCTGCCGGATGCTGCAGAGCTGGCCGATTATCGTCCGGCCACGGCTACCCGTGTCTATGGCGGTGATGGCACTCTAATCGGCGAGTTCTCCGAACAGCGCCGCATCTACGTCACCTATAATCAGGTTCCTGATCAGGTTGTTCACGCCTTCCTCGCGGCCGAAGACAGCAGCTTCTTCAACCATGGCGGTCTGGATGTCTCAGGCGTTGGGCGTGCCATGTTCAAGAACGTGTTCAACGTTCTGTCAGGCAATCGGCTGGAAGGTGGCTCGACCATCACCCAGCAGGTCGCCAAGAACGTCCTGCTCAGCGACGAAACCAAGCTGAACCGCAAGCTCAAGGAAGCAATCCTTTCGACCCGTCTGGAGACGGTTCTGACCAAGGAGCAACTGCTTGAGCTATATCTAAACGAAATCTACCTCGGCTATCGGTCCTATGGCGTTGCCGCTGCAGCCTATAACTATTTCGGCAAGTCGCTGGATCAGCTGACTTTGGAAGAGGCGGCTTTCCTTGCGGCCTTGCCCAAAGGTCCGTCCAATTATCACCCGCGTCGTCGCACCGAAGCCGCTATCGGTCGCCGCAACTGGGTGCTGGGCCAGATGGAGGATGCCGGCTTTATCACGGCCGAACAGCGCGACGCCGCTCAGGCACGTCCTCTGAACGCCCGGGCCGCTCCGCGCCGTGCTGAATATGCCGATGCCGACTTCTTCGTTGAAGAAGCCCGCCGTCGGGCGATTTCCATGTTCGGTCAGGAAGAGGTCAACCGCGGCGGCTATTATCTCCGTACGACGCTTGATCCGGAACTGCAGTCGGCTGCTCGCGTGGCCCTGATGCGCGGTCTGGAAAACTATGACCGCCGCCACGGCTGGCGCGGTGCGTGGGGCGAAACCGATTTTGCCGATGGCTGGCAAGAAGAAGCCTTGCGCCGCCAAACGCCGCCAGAGCGCCGCACCTGGGAAGCCGCTGCCGTCGAAAGCGTGCAAGGCAGCACCGTTCGCGTGAGAACCGCAAAAGAACAGCGCAGCGGCACCCTTCTGGCCGCGGACGTGGCTTGGTCCAACAATTCGCGCAAACCGCTCAAGCGCGGTGACCTGATCTTCGTTGAGCCTTCCGGCGGCCAGTTCGCCTTGCGTCAGGTGCCTGCCGTCAATGGGGCGCTGGTGGCGATTGAACCGCAGTCGGGCCGCGTACTAGCAATGGTCGGTGGCTATTCGTACGCGCTGTCCAGCTTCAACCGCGCCACCCAAGCACGCCGTCAACCGGGTTCGGCCTATAAGCCGTTCGTTTACGCCGCCGCGCTCGAGGGCGATTTCACGCCAGCGTCGATTGTTCTGGATGCTCCGATCAGCTTCCCTGGCGGTCCGGGCGGCAAGCCTTGGACGCCGTCGAACTATTCGCGTCGCTTCTATGGCCCGCAAACCCTGCGCCGTGGTCTGGAACTGTCGCGCAACGTCATGACTGTCCGTCTGGCGCAGGCTGTTGGCATGAAGAGCATCGTCGACCTGTCCAAGCGCATGGGCGTAGTGGACGACATGCAGCCTAACCTCGCCATGTCGTTGGGAGCAGGGGAAACCACCCCTTACCAGATCACCGCAGCCTATTCGGCCTTTGTGAACGGCGGCCGTCGCGTCGATCCGTATCTCATCGAGGTGGTGCAGGACCGCTATGGCAAGACCATCCACCGTGCGGACCGTCGTGCCTGCCGCGAATGCTCGCGTAGCTTCTCAGGGCAGGAATCTCCTCGCCTAGAGCCGCGCGGAACGCAGGTGATCGATCCAATCACGGCGTACCAAATCAGCTCCATGCTGGAAGGCGTTGTTCAGCGCGGCACCGCTGCCAGCGTTCGCGGCCTGGGCCCGAATGTCGGCGGCAAGACCGGCACGACCAATGAGTATCGCTCTGCATGGTTCGTTGGCTTCTCGTCGGATATCGTCGTCGGCGTATTCGTCGGCTTTGACGACAACCGCTCGCTGGGTTCAGGGGAAGCCGGTGCGTCGGCAGCCGTGCCGATCTTTGGCGAGTTTATGGAAACGGCCTTACGCTCGCGTCCGGCCCGTCCGCTTGTCCGTCCCAAGAATGCGATCTTCAAGACCGTGAACGGCATTGAAGAAGCCTTCCGTCCGGGCACCGAGCGTAACGTCCGCGCCGATCCGGTGCGTGTCGAGCCGACCGGTCCGCAAGCCTACAACGATGTCATTGCTCGCGAGCAGAATAATGCGCCTGCGGCACCGGCTCAGACCCAAGCGCCGGCCACGCCTGCGACGCCCCCGCGCAAGGAAGTCCCTGAGGACTTGAGCGGATTGTACTGACGCATTAGTTAGACCCTCAACACGGCGCATTCGTCTCACGAGTGCGCCGTTATCTTTCGATCCTCGTGCGCGCCGCGCCGAGGGACCGTAAATCGCGTAGGAGTTTGCGATGAGACTGGATGTCGAGGCCATGAAGGCCGACATCGAGCAGAGCGTTGCTCTGCTCAGGAGGCGACTTTGACTGGGATGTCGCTCTAAGAAAGCTCGACGAGCTTAACGCCCGCGTTGAAGACCCGACGCTTTGGGACGATCCCGAACAAGCCCAAGCTGTCAGCCGCGACCGTTCGCGTCTGGAAGGCCAGATCAATACCGTCAGACAGATGGAACGCGATCTGGAAGACGGCCTGATGCTGGCTGAAATGGCCGACGAAGAAGGCGATGAAGCCGCTCTCGAAGAAGCTCGCGTATTGCTGCGTGGCATCAAGGAGCGTGCTGCGCGCGCCGAACTGGAAGCGCTGCTTTCGGGTGAGGCCGACGGTAATGATGCCTATCTGGAAGTGAACTCGGGTGCCGGTGGTACCGAGTCGAACGACTGGGCCGGTATCCTGCTGCGCATGTACTCGCGTTGGGCCAAAGCCCACGGCTACGAAGTCGAGCTTGAAGCGGAAGAAGCGGGTGAACAAGCCGGTATCAAGTCCGCCACCATTCTGGTGAAGGGCCCGAACGCCTATGGCTGGCTGAAGTCGGAATCGGGCGTGCACCGTCTTGTCCGCATCAGCCCTTATGACGCGGCAGCCAAGCGCCACACTTCATTCGCCTCGATCGGCGTCTCGCCTGTGGTGGATGACACCATCGAGATCGACATCAACCCTGCCGATGTTCGCACGGACACCTACCGTGCTTCGGGCGCGGGTGGTCAGCACATCAACAAGACGGACTCGGCTGTCCGACTGACCCACATTCCGACCAATACGGTTGTGGCGTGTCAGGCAGGCCGTTCGCAGCATCAGAACCGCGAACAAGCGTGGAAGATGCTGCGTGCACGTCTGTACGAGCTGGAACTGCAAAAGCGCGAGGCTGCGGCTCAGGCGCTGGCAGATGCCAAGACCGATATCGGCTGGGGTCACCAGATCCGGTCGTATGTTTTGCAGCCGTATCAAATGGTCAAAGACCTGCGCACCAACGTCGAAACCTCGGACACCCAAGGTGTTCTTGACGGTGATCTCGATGCCTTCATGGGTGCCGCTCTGGCGGCACGCGTGGGCGAAACGCGCGATAGCTGATCTGTTTGGTCAGAAATTAGAAAAGGGGATGGCACGCCATCCCCTTTTTTGTTGCTTATGCAGACCGCTTAGTCTTGGGCTGCAGGTACTTCTTCGCCACGTTTGGCTTGGGTCGAGCGACCCGAGAACCATGCACCGCGTTCGATCACCAGCTGTTCTTGCGTTATGTCGCCTTCGACATGGGACGAGGCGTGCAGGTGAACCTGTTTGGCAACGATTGCACCGCTGACACGACCACGCACATCCAGAACGTCAGCGTGAACGGTGCCCTCGACTGCGCCTTTCTCGTTGATCAGCACCTGGGAAACGCGCACGTCGCCCTTCACAGTGCCTTCGATTACGAGTTCGCCGACACCAGAGATGTCGCCCTCAAAGGTCATTCCGTTACCGAGCACCGAAGCCGCCTCTCTACTAGGACGTGAAGGGTTAGATCCAAAACCGCCGCCGGACCCACCGGATCCGCCAGCACCGCCTGTGCGTCCGCTGCCCCAGCCACCGGAGGAGCGAGCGCCGCCACCCTGCCCGACGGTGTCGGAAAGGCCCTGCGGAGCAGTAGCAGGGGCGGGGGCAGGACCAGGATCTTCGCTCACTTGGGCGGAAGAGGTAGGGGCCACGTGAATCACGGACTCTTCCGCGGCCTGGTCTTCGTGACTGCCCATTCGTTCCTCGGCGGCGTGGCTATAGGCCGTAGATGGTGTAGCGGGTTCGATATCGCTGAGGACTTCAGTGTCTAGTTCGAGTTCTGCGTCGTCCAGATCATGAAGGTCGTCATGACCGCTTGCTGTACCCATCGCGCGGGTAGGGGGCGGAACATAGGGCTTACCCTTATTAAACATACAAACCTCCGGGGGGGCGCAAGGTCGCGCTTTTGATGTACCGACTCACCGAACCTTGTTACAGCGTGGGTATATCAACGGTAAATCGATGTTCGATCAAATGGAGAAATGCGTGTTTTTCCAATCGGCCGCTCTTTTAAAGGGCCTGCGCAGCCTCCAGCACAGCTGAAGCGTGGCCTTTGACCTTCACATTGTGCCAGACCCCGGCGATCGCGCCTTGGCTGTCGATCAGGAAGGTGGCGCGCTCTATGCCCATGTATTCGCGGCCATAAAGCTTTTTGAGGATCCAAACGCCCCACGCCTCGGTCACGACGCCGTCCTCGTCCGAGCCAAGGATGATCTTGAGGTCATGCTTGGCTTTAAACTTATCGAGCTTTTTCACGGGATCGCGCGAGATGCCGATGATCACGGTGTTGGCTGCCTCGAACTGATCGGCGAGGGCAGAGAAGTCCTGACCCTCAGTTGTGCAGCCGGGCGTGTCGGCCTTGGGATAGAAATACACCACGACCTTGCGACCCTTGTGGGCCCCGAGGTCGAACTGGCCTTCGCCATCCGTCGCAAGAACCAGCGCGGGTGCCGGATTGCCGGTGTTTAATTCAGTCATCTGCTTTAACTCGGGAAATACTACGACCCGCGCGGGCCTCATTCGGTTTGATCAGACCGGCTTGACCAGCACGATCTTCTTCTTGCCGGCGGCCAGCTTGATGACGCCATCGGCATTCATGTCCGCTTCGGTCACCAGTTGTGCGCCATCAGTGACGGCCACATCGTTCAGACGCAGACCGCCGCCTTGGGCCAGACGGCGCGCTTCGCCGTTCGACTGGCTGAGGCCAGACTTGGTCAGAACGGCAGCGATCATGGCACCGAACACTTCGTCACGCGGCAGTTCGACCGTCGGAAGGTCAGCGGACAACTGACCTTTCTCGAATGCGGCTTCAGCAGCAGCGCGGGCAGCCTTGGCCGCTTCTTCACCGTGCATCATGGTGGTGGTGGCGTCGGCGAGGGCCTTCTTGGCTTCGTTGATTTGAGCGCCTTCCATGGCCTCGAACGCGGCGATCTCTTCCAGAGACAGGTCGGTAAACAGGCGCATGAAGCGACCGACGTCGGCGTCTTCAACGTTACGCCAGAACTGCCAGTAGTCGTAGGAGCTGAGCTGCTCTTCGTTCAACCAGATCGCGCCGCCAGCGGTCTTGCCCATCTTGCCGCCCGACGCGGTCGTCAGCAGCGGCGTGGTCAGGCCGAAGGACGACTTCTGGTCAACGCGACGCACGAGGTCCACGCCCGAGGTGATGTTGCCCCACTGGTCCGAGCCGCCCATTTGCAGGGTGACATTGTGCGAACGGTTCAGTTCCAGGAAATCTACCGACTGCATCAGCATGTAGTTGAACTCGAGGAAGGTCATCGGCTGTTCACGCTCGAGGCGCAGCTTGACCGAGTCGTAAGCCAGCATGCGGTTGATGGTGAAGTGGGTGCCGAAGTCGCGCAGGAACTGGACGTAGCCGAACTTCGAAAGCCACTCGTCGTTGTTCAACATGACCGCGTCGGTCGGGCCGTCACCGAACTTCAGGAATTTGGCGAAGACCTTCTGGATGCCGTCGATATTCGCCTGAATGGTTTCGTCGGTCAGTTGCGGGCGCGAGGTGTCTTTACCGGTGGGGTCGCCAACGCGAGTGGTACCGCCGCCCATCAGGACGATCGGCTTGTGGCCAGCCTGTTGGAGGCGGCGCAGCATCATGATCTGGATCAGCGAACCGACGTGCAGCGACGGGGCCGTCGCGTCAAACCCGATATAACCGGTGACCACACCGTTTGCCGCAGCCTCGTCCAGTTCGGTCGGGTGGGTAATCTGGTGAATATAGCCACGCTCCTGAAGGGTCTTCAGGAAGTCGGACTTAAAGGCGGTCTCGGTCATAGCAGATCCGTTACAGTCAGGACGGCGGCTATTTTTCCGGAGAAGAGAGCCGCCTAGGAATGGGCGGCAATGATCGCGGCCGCTCGCTTAGGCGAGGCCGTAATAATAGGTCACGAAAAGAACGTCACGTGCGATCATGCATCTAGCTACGGTCAACGTGACGTGGCAGTCAAGCCGCATGACGGTTCAAGCTTCTAACAAGACCCTTCGCGTGCTCGGTTTCATGACGGGCACTTCTCTGGATGCCGTGGATATGGCGGTTCTGGAGACGGACGGGCACGACATTATCGGGTTCGGTCCAGCAGGCGAGATGAAGCTGGACCCCGACACGCGCGAGGCCCTCGAATACGCCATCGAAGACGCTTTCGACTGGGAGCGCGACGAGGAAGAGCCGGAGAGCTTTGACGACGCGCGCGCTGCGGTGGCCGACGCACATCTGGCCGCGTCGCTGTCGTTTATGGCGATGAACGGGGTGAAGACGTCTTCGCTCGATCTGGTGGGTGTGCACGGACAGACCGTGTTGCACGAGGCACCGACCGAAGAGCAGGTTGGTCGCACGGTCCAGTTGATCGACGCTCAGGCGGTGGCCGACGGTTTGGGCCGACCCGTTGTCTTCGATTTCCGCACCGCAGATGTCGCCGCGGGCGGGCAGGGCGCACCTTTGGCCCCAGTCTATCACGCGGCTCTGGTGCGTTATTCGGGCCTTTCGGGACCGGTGGCCGTGTTGAACCTTGGGGGCGTAGGGAACATCACTCTTGTTCGCGCTGACGGTGAGCTTGAAGCGTTCGATACGGGGCCCGCGAACGGAATGGTCGATCTTCTGGTTCAGTCGCGCACAGGCAAGCGCATGGACGAGAACGGCGCACTGGCACGGGCCGGTACGGTCGATGAGGCAGTGCTGGCCGATTACCTCTCGCACCCGTACTTCAAGACGACGGGGCCGAAGTCTCTCGACCGCTTCGACTTCTCGCTGGATGCCGTCGAGCATCTGGCAATCGAGGACGCCGCCGCGACCCTAACGGCGTTTGCGGCTCAGGCCGTGGCGCTGGGCGTCGGTCGTTGCAGCGAAGCGCCCAAGGAAGTCATCGTATGCGGTGGCGGACGTCGAAATCCTGCGCTGATGGATGCCATCCGCTCGCGTCTGTCGATGCCCGTAACAACGGCTGAAGATAAGGGCTGGCGCGGTGACAGCATCGAGGCCGAAGCCTTCGCCTATCTGGCCGCGCGCAGCCACCTTGGTTTGCCTATCAGCTTCCCCGGCACGACAGGCGTCACACAACCTTTGACGGGCGGCCAAACCGTTCTTCCCGGAGACGAGTAAGTGACAGTATCCAGTGCGCGTTTGTGGGGCGTCCTCAGCGGTTTGGGCGCGGGCGCCATGTGGGGGCTGGTCTTCCTCGCGCCCAAGCTCGTTCCGGAAGCATCGCCGTGGCTGTTGGCGGCGGGGCGCTACATCTCATATGGCCTGATTGCCGCTATGTTGATCGCGCCGCGCTGGAAGCGATTGGTGGCGCTGTTGGACGCCAAGACGTGGTGGGCTCTGGTCTGGCTGAGCCTCGCAGGCAATGTAGTTTATTACCTGTTCCTCGTGGTTTCCGTGCATTTCGCAGGGGTCGCCGCCTCGGCGTTGATCGTCGGGGCTGTGCCTGTCGTCGTGGCGCTGTGGGGGCTGCGCGACAAGGACTCTCCGCCTGTCAGCCATGTTGGCCCGCCCATCGCCGTTGCCGCCGTAGCTATCGGGCTCATCGGCTGGGAGAGCCTGACGCGCGGCCATTTGGCCGCCGACAGCAGTCTGACGACAGTGCTGATAGGGCTGGCGTGCGCCCTGATCGCACTGGTGGTGTGGACGGCCTATGCCGTGGGAAACAGCCGCTGGATGGTGCGCCTCAGCCATGTCAGCTCGCATGACTGGTCGCTGCTGATCGGTGTCATGACAGGGGCGCTCGCCCTACTGCTGATCATTCCTGCATCTCTGACCATGGGCGCGATGAACAGCGAAGTGTGGACCCGCTTCCTCGCCGTCAGCGTCGGCATCGCGATTCTGGCATCGGTCGTTGGCAACGCTCTCTGGAACCGCGCCAGCCGCCTGTTGCCCTTGACCATGCTCGGTCAGATGATCGTTTTCGAAACGCTCTTTGCCTTCCTTTACGGCTTCATTCTGGAACAGCGCGGACCGACGGCGATTGAGATCGTAGCGATGATCTTGATGGTGATCAGTGTTATCTGGTGTGTCCGTGCTCACCGTCCGGTGGCAGTGGTGGAGCGCGACGCCGAGCATTAAGGAGCGGGTGCGATGGTTTGGCTGTTTGCTGTAGGTCTGCTTTGTCTGGGAGGCTGTGCAGAACAGTCACCGTCCGACCAGTTCATCGTACCACTGGTCCAGAAGATGGATCAGGAGCGCGCGAAGCTGGAAAGCCTGCCGCCGGATGCAGACCTGAAAACGCGCTTTGCCAGCGTCTATGTGCTGGATCAGGCTCCGCGCACGGCCATCAGTGGCATCATGCGCAGTAGCATGTCGGTAGAAGACAAAGCGGAAGCTCGCGCCGCTCTTAGGCCGATAATGGAGGATCAGGACCGCAAGAACCTCCAGATCGTGTTGGATCATTTGCCGCCCGAGGGCTGGTATCTGCGTAGTCGCTATGGCGACGAGGTTGCTACGACGGCCTTTTATGTCGTCCAGCACTCCGATGTTGAGACTTGGCGGCGTTTTGTGCCGGTGCTCGAGCCTTTGGTCGCGCAGGGCGAGGTTGCTGGCCCGGCCTATGCGTTGATGTACGACCGTCTGGCCTTGTCCGAGCAACGGCCACAGCGATATGGCTCTCAGGTCGCTTGCGAGAATGGCCGTTGGGTTGCGCTGTATCTAGAGGATCCAGACAATGTTGACGAGCGTCGCCGAGCGATGGGCTTCCCTGATACATACGCCGAGTATGTCGCTGGATTCCAAGCCATGCCCTGCTGATGGAAAAGGCGCGCCTCCAACCGGAAGCGCGCCCTTTTATCTTTAGACTTGCCCCTCAAGCCGCGAGACCCCGCGGGTCGAGCATAGGGGCGCGGTGGCTATGCCACCGCACAAGCCCTCAAGCCGGCTTTTCTTCCAGACGCTTGTCCAGATAGGCACCGACGCGGCGCTCGACGGCCCCCATGTGGTCCTGCCAGAAGTGCGAAGCGCCTTCTTCCAGTTCGTAATCGATGATGATGCCCTTTTGGGTGCGCAGCTTGTTGACCACGCGCTCGACTTCCACCGGCGGGACGACCGTGTCAGCCGTGCCGTGCAGGAACAGGCCCGAAGCTGGGCAAGGTGCCAGGAAGCTGAAGTCGTAAATGTTCGACGGCGGCGACACCGAGATGAAACCATCGGTTTCGGGACGGCGCATCAGCAGTTGCATGCCGATGTAGGCACCAAACTGATAACCAGCCACCCACGTCTGGGTCGCAGCAGGGTTATTGGCTTGCAGCCAGTCCAGAGCGGTCGCTGCGTCTGCCAGTTCGCCGATGCCGCTATCGAACTCGCCCTGAGACTTACCGACGCCGCGCGAGTTGTAGCGCAGGGTGGCAAAGCCACGCTCTACGAACAGCTTGTGCAGGGTCACAGCGACCGGATTGTTCATGTGGCCACCCGCTTTCGGGTGGGGGTGCAGGATCAGCGCGATCGGTGCATTGGGGCGCTTGCCCGGCGAATAACGGCCTTCGATACGGCCGGCTGCACCGGGAAGAATGACTTCAGGCATGGATCGCAGAGTCCCTGTCGTTCAACATGTATTTCATCGCGGCAGAATACTTGACTAACGCAGTAGGACTTTCTAAAGCCCCACAGTGTCGCGCATTCGCCTGTAAGGGCGCGGGTTCTACCACAACAACCCTGAAAAGCGTGCATTTTTTGAGGATTTCGATGCGCCTTTCAACAAAGGGTCGTTATGCGGTGATGGCGATGGCCGATCTGGCGCGCAATGGCGCGGACAGGGCTGTGTCGCTTGCCGAAATCGCCGCGCGTCAGGAAATATCGCTCTCTTATCTCGAACAGTTGTTTGCGCGCCTGCGCAAAGCCGATCTGGTGACGAGTGTGCGCGGCCCGGGGGGCGGCTATCGTCTGGCGAGAGCAACGTCGGAGACATGGGTTGCCGATATTGTCCTCGCCGTTGACGAGCCTATCCGTGCGACGCGTTGCGAGAGCCATGTCAAAGCCGGTGGCTGTATGATGGCAGGCGAGCGTTGTATCACCCATAACCTCTGGGAAGATCTGGGCGCTGAAATCCATCGATATCTGGCCAGTGTCTCGCTGGACGACGTTGTGAAGAACCGTCTTCGCGAGCGTCGCAACGCGCAGGTGAACGCCGCAGCATGAGTATTTATCTGGATTACAACGCTTCGGGTCTGGTGCGACCCGAGGTGCGTGACGCTGTCATCGACGCAATGTCGCCGGGCGGTAACCCTTCGGCGGTCCACGCCTTGGGCCGAAAGGCGCGTGCGCGTGTCGAAACTGCCCGTGCTGCGGTGGCCGAGCTTGTTGGAGCCGATCCAACCTCGATTATCTTTTCCTCCGGCGGTACGGAATCCAACGCGCAGGCAATCGCCAGTGCGGTGGCTGCCGGTTGCGAGCGCGTGATCGTCAGTGCGACCGAACATCCTTGCGTTGCTGAGGCTGCCCCTCACGCTGGCGTTCCCGTCGAAGTGATGCCGGTCGATGGGCTGGGCGTCGCTGATCTGGACTGGCTTGAGAACGCATTGAGCGATGGTGTGCGCACCTTCGTGGCCCTGCACCACGCAAACAACGAAAGCGGCGTGATCCAGCCAGTCGAGCGGGCTGCAGAACTGGTTCACGCGCAGGGCGGCTGGATGCATGTCGATGCGATCCAGACGTTGGGCAAGATCGAAGTCGATATCCGTAAACTGGGTGCCGATACCGTCACCTTGTCCGCGCACAAGATCGGAGGCCCCCAAGGGGTCGGTGCATTGGTTGTGGCAGAGGGCAAGAACGCCATCCGCATCGTCCATGGTGCGGGTCAAGAGCGCGGCCTTCGTGCAGGTACCGAGAATGTTCCGGGGATTGCTGGATTTGGGGCCGCAGCGATCTGCGTTCAGCGCGAAATGGGCGAAGGTATCGATCATTCCGCCTGGCGTGATGCCGCCGAAGCACGTGTAAAGGCCGCTGGTGCGACCATCGTCGGTTATGGCGCACCGCGCCTGCCGAACACATTGTTTATGGCTGTAGAGGGCTGGGACAGCCCGCAGCAATTGATCAGTTTGGATCTGGCCGGGGTGATGATCTCTGCCGGATCGGCTTGCTCGTCGGGCAAGGTGAAACCCTCCAAGACCATGTTGGCGATGGGGCTGGATCACCTGGCGACGGGCGGCGTGAGGATTTCGGGTGGTTGGGGCACGGTCGAAAGCGATTGGGTTCGCTTCGCCGATGCCTGGATCGCAGCTTGGGAAAAACACCAGTCGCGTCACCCATCCGGTGTGAAGAAAGTCGCGTAACTTATGGCCGCTGTTAAAGACACTATCGATACCGTCGCCGAGTTGGAGCGGTATAAATACGGCTTCACCTCCGAAGTTGAGCAGGAGTTCGCGCCTAAGGGCCTGAGCCCCGACATCGTCCGCTTCATCTCCGAGAAGAAGGGTGAGCCGGAATGGATGCTGGAATGGCGTTTGGCGGCCTATGAGCGCTGGTTGGCTATGGAAGAGCCGACTTGGGCTGCGGTGAAGTATGCGCCGGTCGAGTATCAGGACCTGTATTATTACGCTGCGCCGAAGAAGAAGGACGGGCCGAAGTCGCTGGACGAGGTCGATCCCGAACTGCTGGAAATCTACGCCAAACTGGGCATCCCGCTGAAAGAGCAAGAAGTTCTGGCGGGCGTGCAGGGCGCGCCGCGGGTGGCCGTGGATGCTGTGTTCGACAGCGTCTCGGTCGTGACCACCTTCAAGGAAGAACTGGCCAAGGCAGGCGTGATTTTCATGCCTATTTCCGAGGCGTTGCGTGAATATCCTGATCTGGTGCGTCAATATCTGGGCTCGGTCGTTCCGGTCTCGGACAACTATTTCGCTGCCCTGAACAGCGCCGTCTTTTCGGATGGCTCGTTCGTCTATGTTCCGCCGGGCGTTCGCTGCCCGATGGAGCTGTCTACCTATTTCCGCATCAACGCCAGCCAGACCGGCCAGTTCGAGCGCACCCTGATCATCTGCGACAAGGGCTCCTACGTTTCGTACCTCGAGGGCTGCACAGCACCGATGCGTGACGAGAACCAGCTTCATGCCGCTGTGGTCGAGATCGTCGCTCTGGACGACGCCGAGGTGAAATACTCGACCGTCCAGAACTGGTACCCCGGCGATTCCGAGGGCAAGGGCGGCATCTACAACTTCGTGACCAAGCGCGCGGATTGCCGTGGTGACCGCTCCAAGGTGTCGTGGACGCAGGTGGAGACCGGATCGGCTGTGACGTGGAAATACCCGTCCTGCATCCTCAAGGGCGAGGATAGCTCGGGCGAGTTCTATTCGATCGCCATCACCAATGGTCATCAGCAGGCCGACACCGGCACCAAGATGATCCACCTGGGCAAGAATTCGAAGTCGCGCATCATCGCCAAGGCGGTTTCGGCGGGTAAGTCGGACTCGACCTATCGCGGTCTGGTTTCGGTACACCCCAAAGCGTCGGGCGTTCGCAACTTCACCCAGTGCGACAGCCTGCTGATCGGTAAGGAGTGCGGATCGCACACCATTCCGTACATCGAGGCCAAGAATGGCTCGGCCCAGATGGAGCACGAGGCGACGACGACCCGCCTGTCTGAAGACCAACTGTTCTACGCCCAGCAGCGCGGCCTTTCGGAAGAAGAGGCAGTGGCCCTGCTGGTCAACGGTTTCGTGCGCGACGTGCTGCAGGAACTGCCGATGGAATTCGCCGTAGAGGCGCAGAAACTCGTAGCCATCAGCCTTGAAGGCTCGGTGGGCTAAGGTAACAAAAATAATGCTTAAGATTTATAACCTTCACGCATCGGTCGAAGATAAGGCCATCCTGAAAGGCCTGTCGCTGGAAGTGCCGGCGGGTGAAGTCCACGCCATCATGGGCCCGAACGGTGCGGGTAAGTCGACCCTCGGTAATGTGATCGCAGGTCGTCCTGATTATGAAGTGACCAACGGTTCGGTAAGCTGGAACGGCGTTGACGTTCTGGAACTGGATCCGGCCGAGCGTGCAGCTGCAGGTGTGTTCCTGTCGTTCCAGTATCCGGTCGAAATCCCGGGCGTTCCGGCCCTGACGTTTGTGCGTACGGCTCTTAACGCCCAGCGCCGCCAGCGTGGCGAAGAAGAGGTGACGGCTCCGCAGTTCATGAAGCTGGTGAAGGAAGCATCGAAGTCCCTGAAGATGGACTTCGACATGCTCAAGCGCCCGCTGAACGTCGGCTTCTCGGGTGGTGAGAAGAAGCGCATGGAGATCCTTCAAATGGCGGTTCTTGAGCCATCGCTGCTGATCCTCGACGAAACGGACTCCGGCCTCGACATCGACGCTCTGCGCATTGTGTCCGAAGGCGTGAACGCGCTTCGCCGTGCGGACCGTTCCATGCTGGTCATCACCCACTATCAGCGCCTGCTGGATTACATCAAACCGGACCGCGTGCATGTTCTGGCCGGCGGCCGTATCGTCGCTTCGGGTGGACCGGAACTGGCTCTGCAACTCGAGGCGGAAGGTTATGACAAATACCTTCCGACCGCTGCGTGAGCGCATCGGCCCAACTGAACCTGCTGGATCCGACGACCTATCCTTCACGTCGGGTCGAGGCTTGGAAATACAGCGACTTGGCGCGCGTTCTTCGCGACGCGCCCCAAGTTTCGCCTACGGCCAATGTGGGCACCGCCGGTGCCTTCAACGACATTGCTGACACCGTTGTTGTGTTCGCCAATGGCCAGTCGGACGAGGCATCTTTCACGGCTGCGGGTAAGCAAACTCTGGCTCTGCGCTTGGTGTCCGACGCCACGGGAACAGCCCACAGTGCCCGCTATGACGTGCGTGTACCGGCCGGTAGCTCGCTGACGGTCGTTGAAAGCTATGAAGGTGCAGGCTCGGCCTATGCCTCTCACGTTCGCCTCACCTATGTGGTCGAGGCTGGTGGCTTTTTGACGCGGATTGTTGTCGCCGATGACGTGGCCGACGCTGTCTCGATCGTTGATGCAGAAATCACTTTGGCTGCGGGCGGCAAGCTTGCCCAGACGGTTGTCTCGACCGGTGCCAAGCTTCAACGGATTGAGACCCGATTGGCCCACTATGCCGATGGCGCAGATGCCCGTCTGGACGGCGTCTATGTCCTGAACGGTTCGCGTCACGTGGACCTGACGACCGTGGTCGACCATCTGGCCGCAAACGGGACCACCAGCCAACTGTCCAAGGGCGTGGCCCGCGATACCTCGCGCGGTGTGTTCCAGGGCAAGATCATCGTCGAGCGCGGTGCCGATGGCACCGATGCCCGCATGGGCCATCACGCCCTGATCGCCGGTGAACGCGCCGAAATCGACGCCAAGCCGGAACTGATCATCTATGCCGATGACGTTCAGTGCGCACACGGCAATACGGTCGGTACGCTGGATGAATCCGCCCTGTTCTACATGCAGTCGCGCGGCATCACCGAAGACGAAGCCCGTGCGCTGCTGACGACCGCCTTCCTTGGCGAAGTCGTGGACCGCATCGAGCGTGAAGACATCCGCGAACGGGTTGACCAATGGCTGACGGATCGTCTGTGAAAACTTTTGACCCTTATGCCGTACGCGAACAGTTTCCGATCCTGTCGCGTCAGGTGAACGGCCGTCCGCTGGTCTATCTGGATAACGCTGCCTCGGCCCAGAAGCCGCAGGTGGTGATCGACCGCTTCGTCGACGTGATGTCCAACGGCTATGCCAATGTGCACCGCGGGCTTCACACCCTGTCGAACGAGGCGACCGAAGCCTTTGAGGCGGCACGTGCCACGGTGGCGCGTTTCCTGAACGCGCCGTCGCCGGAAAACATCGTCTGGACCAAGGGCGGCACCGAAGCGTTCAATCTGGTCGCCAACGGTCTGGGCCTGTCCATCAAGGAAGGTGACGAGATCATCGTCACCGAGATGGAGCACCACTCCAACATTGTCCCGTGGCACCTGCTGCGCGAGCGCAAAGGTGCTGTTCTGCGCTTCGCACCGATCAAAGACGATGGGTCGCTGGACATGGAGGCCTTCAAAGGCCTGCTGAACGAGCGCACCCGAGTTGTCGCCGTGACGCACATGTCGAATGTGTTGGGCACCATCAATCCTGTCGCCGAGATTACCCGACTGGCCCACGCGGCGGGTGCCAAGGTCGTCATCGACGGGTGTCAGGGTGCGGTTCATGCTGCACCGGACGTTCAAGCCATCGGCTGCGACTTCTACGTTATCACCGGCCACAAGCTGTATGGCCCGACCGGCATTGGCGCGCTGTACGGCACGAGCGAGGCTCTGGAGGCACTGCCGCCGTATCAAGGCGGTGGCGAGATGATCGAGACGGTCGAGCAGGAGCGCATCACCTATGCCAAGCCGCCGCATCGTTTCGAAGCGGGGACCCCGCCGATCATCGAGGCTGTAGGCCTTGGCACGGCGCTGGAATGGCTGATGTCGTTCGATCCGCAGGCTGTCATCGCGCACGAACAGGCGCTGTATGACCGTGCAGTCGAACGTCTGGGCGGTCTGAATTGGCTGCGTATTCTGGGCACCGCCGAAGGGAAGGGCGCTTTGCTGACCTTTACCGTCGAAGGTGCACACGCCCACGACATCGCCCAGATTATGGACCGCTATGGCGTGGCGGTCCGCGCGGGCCTGCACTGTGCGGAACCTCTAGCCAAAAGATTGGGCGTGACGTCGAGCACGCGCGCCTCGTTCGCCCTATATAATACGGTGGAGGAGGTTGATGCCTTCGCCGATGCGCTGATCAAGGCGCGGAACTTCTTTGTGTGACGATCATGGACGCTAAAACCGACAATGCGATTACCGACAGCCCGGCCTTTGCCGAGAGCTGGAACGAGCCGCAGCAAAGCGCTCTGTCGCAGGCCGAGCTGGACAAGCTGACCGACGACCTGATCGCGGCATTGAAGACCGTCTACGATCCCGAAATTCCGGTCGACATCTATGAACTGGGCCTGATCTACAAGGTCGACGTTTCTGACGATAAGGATGTGGTCATCGACATGACGCTGACCGCACCGGGTTGCCCTGTCGCCGGTGAAATGCCTGCATGGGTCGAGGCGGCTGTCCTGAATGTGGAAGGTGTGCGCTCTGCGCGTGCCAACCTCACGTTTGATCCGCCGTGGGATCAATCGCGTATGAGTGACGAGGCCAAGCTGGCCTTGAATATGTTCTGATCACGATGACCGATTTTCAGACATCCAGCCGTCCGCGCCGCCCCCGTCCCAAGGTTGTGACCCTTACGGACGCAGCAGCCGCTCGCGTGCGCGAACTGATGGCGAATGCGGACCGTCCGTGCGTCGGTCTGCGTGTAGGTGTCAAAAATGGTGGGTGTGCGGGTCAGGAATACACCTTCGCCTATGCCGAGAGTGTAGAGCCTCTGGACGAAGTGGTCGAAGACAAGGGCGCGGTTGTGCTGATCGAGCCCAAGGCGGTGCTGTTCCTCGTGGGATCGGAAATCGACTTCGAAACGACCCGCATGTCTTCTAAATTCGTCTTTAGAAACCCTAACGAGACGGACGCCTGCGGTTGTGGTGAGAGCGTCACCATCATTCCCGCCACGAGTACCGAGGTTTCATGATCCGTCTGGAGGGCGTCACGCGCCGCTATCAGAGCCGTGCAGGCGAACGTGTTGCGCTGGACTCTGTCGATCTGCACGTAGAGCGCGGACAGATTTTCGGCGTGGTGGGGCGCTCCGGCGCGGGCAAGTCCACATTGATCCGCACGATCAACCGTCTGGAAAACCCGGACGAGGGCCGCATATTCGTGGGCGATGCCGAAATCACGGCACTCAACCCCGCTCAGTTGCGGGCCGCGCGGCGCAAGATCGGCATGATTTTCCAGCATTTCAATCTGCTGGCGTCCAAAACGATTGAAGACAATGTTGCCTTTCCGTTGCGCCTCGAAGGCCGTTCGGCATTGGAGGTGAAGTCTCGAACGGCAGAACTGCTGGTGCGGCTTGGGCTGGCGGAACATGCCAAGAAATATCCGCACCAATTGTCAGGTGGCCAGAAGCAGCGCGTAGGTATTGCGCGCGCCTTGGCCTGTGGGCCCGACGTCTTGCTGTGCGACGAGGCGACCAGTGCGCTGGATCCAGAAACAACCGAAGACATCCTCGGCCTGCTGGAACAGTTGAACCGCGAATTGGAGCTGACCATCGTGATGATCACCCACCAAATGGAGGTGGTTCGTCGCGTTTGTGATCGGGTCGCTGTCCTCAAGGACGGCAAGATCGTGGAGGAGGGTGCCACGGTCGACGTATTCCTTCGCCCCCAACATCCTGTGACGCAGGCCATGCTGGCGGAAAGCGATGACGGGTTCGATGCGGCAATGGCACCGGCCAACGCGCACATCGCGCGCCTTATCTTCCAGGGCACCTCGACCTATGAGCCCGAACTAAGCCGGGTGGCACGGACCGTCGGCGTTGATTACTCGATCCTGTCGGGCCGCATTGCCCGCATTCGAGGCGTGCCGTGCGGACAGCTAGTCGTTGCGTTTACAGACGGAGATGCCGAGGCTGCTCTTGAGCAACTGGCCAGTCGTGGGGTCGGCGTTGAAACCGTCGGAGGCCGCTGATGTTCGATAATGTGGACTGGGGCGACATCGGTCAGGCAACAATCGACACGCTGTTGATGTTGGCGGGATCGCTGGTACTCACCATCGCCATCGGTATCCCGCTCGGCGTTCTGCTGTTCTTGTCGGGCAAGAGGCGACTGGCCAGCAATCCGGTTCTGAACGGAGTGCTGTCGTTTGTAGTCAATGTGCTGCGCTCGCTGCCTTTCATCATATTGCTGATCGTAATGTTGCCGGTCACGGTGCTGCTGGTCGGCACGTCGCTGGGGGTGGCGGGTGCCATTCCGCCGCTCGTTGTGGGTACGGCCCCCTTCTATGCCCGTTTGGTCGAGAACGCCCTGCGCGAAGTCGATCACGGCGTGGTCGAGGCCACGCAGGCTATGGGGGGGAGCACCTGGCAGATCGTTACTCGCGCTTTGCTACCGGAAGCACTGCCCGGCATTATTGCTGCGGCGACCGTCGCGGCCATTGCACTTGTTGGCTATACGGCCATGGCAGGGGTGGTGGGCGCAGGCGGACTGGGCGATCTGGCTATTCGCTTCGGTTACCAGCGCTTCCAGACCGACGTAATGATCGTGACGGTAGTGCTTCTGCTGGTTATGGTACAAATTCTCCAGATGATCGGGGACTGGCTAGTCGCTAGGGTCTCGCATCGCTGACTGATTCCAGAGGCTGTTTATGTTTGTTCGCCGTACCCTTCTCCTGAACGCTGCTGCTTTGGCCGCCGTTGGTCTATTGGCAGCTTGTGGCAAGGGAAGCGAGCAAGGCGCAGCCCCTGACGTTTCCAAACCGCTGAAGGTCGGAGCGACGGCTGTGCCTCACGCGGAAATTCTGGAAATGGTGCGCCCGCTGTTGGCCGCCGAAGGGGTGACGCTGGAGATCAAGGTCTTCAACGACTACGTCCAGCCGAACGTCCAGCTTTTTGAAAAGCGTCTGGATGCGAACTATTTTCAGACCAAGCCTTATCTGGACGAATTCAACACAGCCCGTAGCAGCGATCTGATGACCGTTGCGGGCATTCACGTCGAGCCTTTGGGCCTCTATTCCAAAAAGCACGCTAAGCTGGCTGATCTTCCGAATGGTGCGGAAATCATTCTGCCGAATGACGCATCGAATACCGGCCGCTCGCTGTTGCTGCTCCAGTCGGCTGGTTTGATCACGCTTCGTAAGGGTGAGAATGCACTCCAAACCGTGGCGGATATCCAGGACAATCGTAAGGGTCTGAAGTTCCGCGAAGTGGAGGCGGCTACGATCCCGCGCATCCTGCCGCAAGTGGATGCTGCTGTGATCAACACCAACTATGCGCTGGATGCCGGCTTGTCGCCGCGCACAGACGCGCTGTCGTTGGAAGGTGCGGACAGCCCGTACATCAACTATCTGGTCGCTCGCCCGGACAATAAGGACGATCCGCGCATCGTCGCTCTGGGCAACGCGCTTCGCAGCGAGGCCGCACGCACCTTCATCGCCCAGAAGTATCAGGGCGCGGTCATCCCCGCCCAATGAGGCCTTGTCGAGGCGGATGCCGGTTAGGCAGCCGTCTCTGACAGAATATTCTGGGCACTGGAAATGCGATTGCGTCCGGCCCGCTTGGAAACATAGAGCGCTGCGTCGGCCCGTTCCATCAGTTGGAGCGGGCTTTCGTTTTTATGGCGGTGCGCCACACCGGCCGAGATTGTGACCACGCCCAGATCATCATTGGTCGAACGGCGGCGCAGGGCGCGTGAAGCAATGTCACTGCGCAGGGTTTCGAGCACATGCTCGACTTGCGAAGCTGTCTCACCGGGGAAGACTATGGCGAACTCTTCACCGCCATAACGGGCGGCAACACGCGGCATCTGGGCGATCCGCGAGATCGCGCTGGCGACGTAACGCAGCACCTGATCGCCCGTCTGATGGCCCCAAGTGTCGTTGAACCGCTTGAACATATCGATGTCGATAATCGCCAATGACACGGTGCCGCCGTGCTCGTCGTGGTCGGCGCAGATCGTGTCCAGTTTCTCGTCAAACGCTTTGCGGTTGGCTAGATTGGTCAGGGCGTCCGTCATGGCGTCGCGGCGAACCTGTTCCAAGTGGTTTCGCAGCTTGCTGACCTCGGTGTGCGAGGACTCCAGCCTGCGCTCCAGAACTACCGTGTGACGCTGAATACGGCGCGTGGCGCGGGCGAGAGTGGTGATCAGATCGGATAGCGGGCTGAGCGGAGCGGCCTCTTCAAACTGCTCCTTGGCCTCTGACAGGGTCTCGGCGTACTGGACCTGCACTTCGCGAGCCTTGTCGATGGCCGTAGCGACTGCCGCAAGTTCGCGGTTGAGCACCGCGCCGGCATCGCGAATTTCTTCGGACAGTCGGCTGCGCGGCAGGAACTCGGTCGCAAGCATTTCCGCGACTGTGTCGGTGAACGGCAGCTTGCTGTCGAAGATGCGGCGCATCTCGACGGCCAGCGGACTTTCAGGTGCCTGAATATAGTGTAGCCAAAGCTCGTAATTGAGCGGTGTCGGCCACACAGAGGCGGCCTCCATCGCATCAATCACCTTACGGGCCAGTGAATAGGCCTGCGGGCCGCGTACGGCCGTATCGACGAACTCACTCATTGGCTTCCCCCCGGAGACAGTTCCAGTGCAACCTAAGGGAAAACCCGTAACCTGTGTGTTAAGCTAGGCGATAAAAATCACTTAGGCCGGAAATATAACCGGACGGCGCAGGAAGGCGGGGATTTCATCGCCGAATGCCGCGCTGTGGGTCGCAGGACTGGACAACGAGACCTCCGGCGAGTTCGCCTTGCGGTTGTTCCGGTTGCGATTGCGCGACGGCTTTTCGGCGCGAGGCTCGGCGATTGGCTGTTCGGCCGGGGTAGCGATCTCGACCGGAGTAACAACAACTTCGTTAGCCGCCACGGCTTCGGCTTCGGGCTTGCGGCGGGTACGCGAGCGGCGCGAACGGGTACCTTCCGGAGCTTCATCAGCCACAGCGACGACTTCGACGACGTCTTCGATTTCCGTCGGCTTGGCGTCACGCGTACGTTCGCGACGACCACGGCCCGAGCGGCCTTCGCTGCTGCTCCGAGCAGGACGGTCCTTGATCTCGGTGAAGTCGACGTTTTCCAGAACCAGTTCGACCGGGTCCTTCTTGATCAGCTTCAGAACCTTATCCAAAGATTTTTCGTCGGACGGCGTGGTGATCATGAAGGCCTCGCCCGAGCGACCAGCACGACCGGTACGACCGATACGGTGCACATAGTCGTCCGCGTGGTGCGGAACGTCATAGTTGAAGACGTGGCCGACATCCGGAATGTCCAGACCGCGAGCCGCAACATCCGATGCGACCAGCAGTTTCAACTCGCCATTACGGAACTTGGCCAGGGTCTGCATACGCAGGGACTGATCCAGATCACCGTGGATCGGCGCAGCGTCGAAGCCATGAACCGTCAGCGACTTGGCGACGATATCGACGTCGGACTTGCGGTTGCAGAAGACGATGCCGTTCTTGATTTCCGAACGTTCGATCAGCAGGCGTAGCGCCGTGCGCTTGGCCTTGGGATCGCCCACCGGCAGGCGGGTTATGTATTGCGTGATGGTGTCCGCAGTCTGGGCCGGACGCGACACTTCGATGCGCGTCGGGTCCTTCAGGAACTGCTGGGTCAGACGCGTAATCTCCGGCGGCATGGTTGCCGAGAAGAATAGGGTCTGGCGACGCGGCGGCGTCAGTTTGAAGATGCGCTCGATGTCGGGAATGAAGCCCATGTCCAGCATGCGGTCGGCTTCGTCGACGACCATGATCTCGACGCCGGTCAGCAGGATCTTGCCGCGCTCGAACAGGTCCAGCAGACGGCCCGGCGTTGCGATCATCACGTCCACGCCCTTGTTGAGCATGGCAACCTGATCACCCATCGACACACCGCCGATCAGCAGCACCCAGTTCAGGCGGGTACCCTTGGCGTATTTGGCAAAGTTCTCGGCGACTTGATCGGCCAGTTCGCGGGTAGGGCACAGCACGACGGCGCGCGGCATACGGGCGCGGGCACGGCCGGTGGACAGGCGTTCGATCAGGGGCAGGGTGAAGGCAGCGGTCTTACCGGTACCGGTCTGGGCGATACCCAGAACATCGCGGCCTGCCAGGGCCACCGGGATGGCCTGTTCTTGAATAGGGGTTGCTTCGGTGTAGCCGGTTTCGGCGACAGCTTGCAGGATCGTGGGCGAGAGGCCCAGTTTGGAAAACTCGGTCATGTAGTCCTGATTTGGACAGAGGATAGCGTCATCGACGCCTTCTGCTGACGGAGCCGCCCCTCTTGGGCGAGCGGGCGGCGCGCATCGCCAGTCCTGCTCCGAGCATGGGGCGGTATAGGTAAAGCCCTACGACACAGTCAACTTTTTTCGAAATCCGCCAGCGTTTCCCGAACGTAGACATTTGGCGCGATCCCGCGCGGATACGACGGATTGGCCTATGCGGAACCTCTTGTGTCTGGTCGCTGCGCTTGCGCTGGCAACGCCGGTCGTGGCCCGCGACCAAGGTATTTCGGCGACCTTCGGCAATACGATCGTGACGACCTATCGAGATGGCGGTCAGGTCCATCATTGGTTCGATGCCAACGGTCGATACCGCTCGTTCTTTACTGATGGCCGCGAGGTGACCGCGCGCTGGACATTGGAGGGCCGCAAGCTGTGCTTGAACGATATTCGCCCGCGTGTCCTGCTGGGCCGTTTTTGCACTGACTATTTCCCGGCGAAGGTCGGTGACCGATGGTCGGGGCGCGATCCGTTGGGGCGGCGCGTAGAAAACACACTGGTCAGAGGACGGCCGGGGCTGGGTAACAGCCCCGGCTAATCCATCACTCTTCGGCGGCCTTGGCTGCCTTCTTGGCCGGAGCCTTTTTCGCAGCGGGCTTTTTGGCGGCTGCTGGCTTCTTCTCGGCAGTGGCCTTTTTAGCCGCAGGCTTTTTCGCTGCCGGCTTCTTGGCGGCAGCCTTCTTCTTGGGTGCAGCGCCAGCCTTGGCGGCCAGCAGCGGCAGGGCCGCTTCCAGCGTCATATCGTCAGGCTCGGTGCCCTTGGGCAGGGTCGCGTTGACCTTGTTCCACTTGACGTACGGACCATAGCGGCCAGCCATGACCTGAACGGCTGCACCGTCCTCGGGGTGGGCACCAAGTTCCTTCAGCGGTGCCGCAGCGGAACCACGGGCTGCGCGACCGGCGCGCTTCTCGGCAAGCAGAGCGACAGCACGGTTCAGGCCAACCTCGAACACCTCTTCGATGTCCGAGACATTTGCATAGGTACCGTCGTGGGCCACGAACGGACCAAAACGGCCGAGGCTTGCGGTGATCGGCTTGCCGTCTTCAGGGTGTTCACCCACGACACGCGGCAGGCTGAGCAGCTTGAGCGCACGATCCAGATCCAGCGACGCAGGCGACCAGCCCTTGGGCAGGGACGAGCGGCGCGGCTTGGCACCTTCCTCGGCGGCTTCGGTTTCTACGTATGGGCCGAAACGACCGATCTTCAGGTGCACAGGCTTGCCCGTGACCGGATCGACGCCCAGCTCGCGGTCGCCACTTTCAGCGGCACCTTCGGCACCGTCGGGCGACGCGACCGGACGGGTGTATTTGCATTCCGGATAGCGCGAGCAACCGATGAAGGCACCGAAACGGCTGGTCTTCAGGCTGAGCTGGCCCTCGTTACAGACGGGGCACAGTCGCGGGTCTTTGCCATCGCCCTTGTCAGGGAAGATGTGCGCGCCGAGTGCCTCGTTCAGGTGATCGAGGATGGCGGTTGTGCGCAGTTCGCCCGCAGCTTGAGTAGCGGCGTGGAAATCACCCCAGAACGAACGCAGCAGTTCTTTCCAGTTCAAATCGCCAGCAGAAACCTCGTCGAGTTGGCCTTCGAGGGCGGCGGTGAAGTCGTACTCGACCCACTTGGTGAAGAACTGTTCGAGGAAGGCCGTGACCAGACGGCCTTTGTCTTCCGGATAGAAGCGGTTCTTGTCCATGCGGACATATTCGCGGTCGCGCAGAGTGGACAGGATCGACGCATAGGTCGACGGACGGCCGATGCCCAGCTCTTCGAGTTTCTTGACCAGTGTCGCTTCCGAGAAGCGCGGTGGAGGCTCGGTGAAGTGCTGGTCGGTGCGGATGGCCTGAACCTGTGCCTTCGCGCCTTCCTTCAGCGCGGGCAGGCGGCCACCTTCGTCCTCGTCGTCCTCGGCACCCTTTTGCTTCTCGTCGCGGCCTTCTTCATAGGCGGCGATGAAGCCGTCGAAGACAATGACCTGACCCGTAGCGCGCAGGCCGGTCTGACCGTCCGGCGTCTCGATCTCGATGGTGGTGCGGTCCATGCGCGCCGATTCCATCTGGGAGGCGATCATGCGCTTCCAGATCAGTTCGTACAGACGCTTGAGGTCCTGCTCGAGGTTCACGCTGTCCGGATGGCGCAGCATGTTGGTCGGGCGGATGGCTTCGTGCGCCTCTTGGGCGTTTTTGGCCTTCACCTTGTAATAGCGCGGTTCCGACGGGACGTAGGCCGGACCGAAGCGTTGGGTGATGGCCTCACGGGCCTGCGCGATGCCTTCGGGCGTTACGTAAACGCCGTCGGTACGCATGTAGGTGATCAGACCGCCCGTATCGTCGACGCCTTCGTACAGCTTTTGCGCGGCCTGCATGGTGCGCTGGGCGGTGAAGCCGAGCTTGCGGGCAGCTTCTTGCTGAAGCGTCGAGGTGGTGAACGGCGGGGCAGGCGAGCGCTTGGCCGGCTTCTTCTCGACCGACTTGATGGTGAAGTCGCCGTTGTTGATCGCATTGCGGGCAGCCGTCGCCATGGCCTCTGACACGATGTCGAGGCGCTGTACGCGCTTGCCTTCGTGCTTGACCAGACGGGTGGTGAAGGGCGGGCTGTCTGCAGTCAGGTCGGCTTCAACCGACCAGTATTCCTGCGGCTTGAACTTTTCGATTTCCATTTCGCGATCGACGACGATGCGAAGGGCGACCGATTGAACGCGACCGGCCGAGCGTGCGCCCGGCAGCTTGCGCCACAGAACCGGCGACAGGTTGAAGCCCACCAGATAGTCCAGAGCGCGACGGGCGAGGTAAGCCTCGACCAACTCCATATCTAATTGGCGCGGATTGGCCATGGCCTCGAGAACTGCCGATTTGGTGATCGCGTTGAACGTTACGCGCTCGACTTCGGTGTCCTTCAGGGCCTTCTTCTTGTTCAGGACTTCCAGAACGTGCCAGCTGATCGCTTCCCCTTCTCGGTCGGGGTCGGTCGCGAGAATAACGCGGTCAGCCTTCTTGGCTGCCTCCGCGATTTCGGACAAGCGCTTGGTAGCCTTGGCGTCGACTTCCCACGACATGGCGAAGTCCTCATCCGGCAAGACCGAGCCGTCCTTGGACGGCAGGTCACGGATGTGACCGTACGAGGCCAGGACTTTATAGTCCGGACCCAGGTACTTATTGATAGTTTTGGCCTTCGCGGGGCTCTCGACGATAACGAGATTCATGGCGCTCTATTCGGGAAAACGGGGCGCGAACGTGGTGGTGACCGGCCAATATGTCAATGCGCCATGATTTGGCGCTCTATTAACACGTGTGTATTGCAATTTTTTACAACCTTAGATTATACCAACGGTGAAGCTGGGGTTGTGGAGTTGGTCGATGCCGAATTTACGTCGAAGGTCCCCTGATGGCGGCGCTTTAGCGAGTGCAGCGGGTGCGCTGCCTTATGGCGTTTCGCAAATGCGCGAGTACGTCGGGGACATGACGGAGGAGTTGGCTGTCATGGCAAGGGCGCAGGGAGACGAGAAACTGGCCTGTCTCTTGGAGGTTGCTGCCGACGTCGCGCGCAGCCATCAGCCCTGAGCTAGGCGCTGGCGACCAGACCGCCCGGTAGCAGAGAGGCTCGATCTGCCAGACTGAGTTCGAGCAATGCACCCGCAGCGACCGAGGCGCTGATGTTCAAGGCGCGCGCGATCTCGTCGCTAGGTGTGGGAACGGGCGAGAGCAGGGCGGCGACCTGATCGAGCAAATCTGGTGTGCAGTCCTCATTGGCCGGTTCAAAGGACTGGTATGCCGGGGGCTCGAACAGGGTGCGCAGGGTCGTGAAGGCGCGTTCGATGTCCTCGATCCCTTCGCAGAGGATGGCACCTTGGCGTAGCAGGTCGTTGGTTCCGCGTGTGCGCGGATCAAGCGGCGACCCCGGAACAGCGAACACATCTCGCCCTTGTTCGGCGGCCAGCCGCGCGGTGATCAGAGAGCCGGACTTGAGCTCGGCTTCGACCACAACGACGCCACGCGATAGGCCCGAGATGATACGGTTGCGTCGGGGGAAGTCGCGAGCCTGAGCGCGGGCACCCATCGGGCTTTCAGACAGGATGCAGCCTTCGGTGCCGATGCGTGCGTGGAGTTCGGCATTTTCCGGCGGGTAGATGTCATCGATCCCGCCGCCGAGCACCGCGACGGTGCCACTTTCGACCGAGCCGATGTGCGCAGCCGTGTCGATGCCCCGTGCGAGGCCGGATACGACTGTATAGCTGTGTTGGCCGAGGTCCTGCGCGAGACTACGGGCAAACCGGATGGCCCCCGCTGATGCGATCCGAGCCCCGACAATGGCGACGGCTTCGCTGCTCAGCAAATCGACCTTGCCCTTGGCCCACAGAACGGGCGGAGGCGGATCAATGGCAGCAAGGCGAGCCGGATAGGCGGCGTCTCCGAGAACCAAAAGCGTCGCGCCATAGGCTTGGCCGCGTTCCAGTTCCAGTGTTACCTCGTCGACAGTGGGCACGCGATAGGCCGCACGCCCCGTCCGTCGGACCAGTTCGGGCAGACGATCAATAGCTTCGAGGCCTGAGCCAAATCGCTGGAGAAGTTGGGAAAAGGTGACGGGACCGATTTTGTCGGTCCGCGCCAGCCGGAGGCGGGCAATGCGCTCGGCCTCCGGCAGGCCCGTCATGCTTTTTCAGCTCCGGACTTTTTCGCGCCGATGCGCGGTTCCTGTCCCTTGGCGAGACGGGCGATGTTCTCGTGGTGGCGGAACCAGATCAGTACGGCCGAGAAGATCGACAGCAGGAAGATGGGCTTGGGCACATCAACGCCGACTTTGAGCAGCGACAACGCCAGCAGCGGCGTGATCGCAGCTGAAATCAGAGCAGCCAGCGAGGAGATGCGGAACAGCACCGCGCACAAAATCCAGATCGCAGCGGCGGCCAGACCCAGCTGCCAAGTGGCGGCCAGCATCAGGCCGTAGAAGGTAGCGACGCCTTTGCCGCCCTTGAACTTGAGCCACACCGGATACAGGTGGCCGAGGAAGGCGGCACCGCCGGCAAGGGCTGCGGCCAGATCGCTTCCGGTCAGGTGACGGGCCAGCAGTAGCGCAACCGCGCCCTTGCCCGCGTCCAGTAACAGGGTAGCGATCGCCAGATCCTTGCGACCGGTGCGCAGAACGTTCGTTGCACCGATATTGCCCGAGCCGATCTTGCGGACATCACCAGCCCCGAAGGCGCGGGTCAGCAACACCCCGAACGGGATGGAGCCAAGAAGATATCCGGCCAGTGTGACCAGTCCGAGTGTCGCTGCGGCGGGGGCCGCGAGATCCTGCACTTTGATTCGCTCCTATTGGCGTTGATCGTGGACGATGCGGCCCTCGACGAGGGTGAGCAAGACCTTGCCTTGCAGACGGCGTCCATCAAACGGCGAGTTCTTGGATTTGGACTTGAGTGTGGCGGCATCCACGACGATGGGAGCGCCTGCATCGAAAAGCACCAGATCGGCGGGGGCACCCTCGGCAATCGTACCGCTCTCAAGGCCCAACAGGCTGGCCGGACCGTGGGTCAGCGGGCGAAGGACGTCGATCAGTTCGATGCCGTTTTCGTGGTGCAGATTGGTGATCGCCGCCGCCAGCAGGGTCTCAAGACCAACGGCACCCGGTTCAGCTTCGGCAAACGGGCGGCGCTTGTTTTCGGCGGGTTCAGGGCAATGGGCCGAGGTGATCACGTCGATCAGACCGTCACGGACGGCTTCGATCATGGCCTGACGGTCTTCCTCGGTGCGCAGCGGCGGATCGAGGCGATAGAAAGTGCGGTAATCGCCGATGTCGTTTTCGTTGAAGCACAGGTGGTTGATCGACACCGAAGCGGCGACGTCCAACCCGCGCTTGCGGGCGCGGGTCAGGACCTCAAGCGCGCTGTCGGTCGAAATCTGGTCCACGAGGAAGCGGGCACCCGTTTGCTCGACCAGAGCCAGATCGCGCTCCAATTGGATGCGTTCTGCGATGGCAGGCTGGGCAGACAGGCCCAGACGTGTCGACAACTCGCCGGCGGTGGCGACCGTGCCTTCCGACAGCCAAGGCTCGGTCGGGCGGCACGCGATCAGGGCGTTGAACGAAGCCGCATAGCTCATCACCCGCTGAAGCGTGCGCGAGTTCAGGATCACATTGTCGACGTCCGTGAAATACAATGCGCCGGCTTCGTCCATCAGGCCGATTTCGGCCATGCGCTCGCCCTTGCGCCCTTGGGTGGCGGCACCGGCAGCGCGGACGTGCACCAATTCCAAAGCCGCGCCGCGACGCTGAATGTGGTCGATCATGGCCGGATCGTCGACGGCCGGATCAGTATCGGGCTGGATGACGATGGTGGTGACGCCGCCCGCCGCTGCCGACAGGGCTGCCGACTTCAGAGTTTCCTTGGGCTCATTGCCTGGCTCGCCCGTCTTCACGCGAATGTCGATCAGACCCGGTGCAAGGATGCGGCCCATGGCGTCGATGACGTTTGCACCATCGATATCGACAGCGCCGTGGCCGTGCACGACCTGTTTGATTTTGCCGTTCTCGATCACGACCGCACCCTGACCGTCATAGTCGGTCGCAGGGTCGATCAGTCGGGCATTGATAATGGCGGTCTTGGTCATAGCCGAGTTCATTTAGTTGCCTCCCGCGCGGCGGTGGGCGAGGGCGGCCAGAACGGCCATTCGGGCAGCGACGCCCATCTCGACCTGATCCTGAATGAGCGAGACGGACAGGTCGTCTGCCACGTCGGAGTCGATTTCGACGCCGCGGTTCATCGGGCCGGGGTGCATGACCTTGGCGTTGGGATTGGCATAGGCCAGCTTCTCGCGGTCCAGCCCCCAGAAGCGGAAATACTCGCGGGTTGACGGAATGAGCGCGCCAGCCATGCGTTCCAGCTGAAGGCGAAGCATCATAACAACATCAACGCCTTGCAGCCCTTCCTTCATGTCATGGCAAATCTCGACATTCCAGCGCTGGGCGACGCTGGGGATCAGGGTCGGCGGACCGACAAGGCGCACGCGGGCACCCATCATCTGCAACAGGGCGATGTTGGAGCGAGCCACGCGGCTGTGGGTCACGTCGCCACAGATGGCCACCGTCAGGCCGCCCACATCGCCAAAGGTGCGGCGCAGGGTCAGCAGGTCGAGCAGGGCTTGGGTCGGGTGTTCGTGACGCCCATCACCGGCGTTCACAACTGCACAGCCGACCTTCTGCGAGAGTAAGTCCACCGCGCCCGAGGCTGAGTGGCGCACCACAAGGATTTCCGGCTTCATCGCGTTCAGCGTGACGGCGGTGTCGATCAGGGTCTCGCCCTTCTTCACCGAGGAAGAGGCGACAGGCATGGTCACAACATCCGCACCCAGACGCTTTGCGGCGATCTCGAACGAGGAACTGGTGCGGGTCGAGTTCTCGAAGAACAGGTTCACGACCGTCTGGCCGCGCATCACATCGACGCCCTTGGCGCTTTGGCGATTGAAGTCGACGAAGGCGTCGGCCAGATCGAGCAAAGCCATGGCGGCGGGCGGGTTCAGGTCCGCTGCGGCGAGGAAGTGGTCCTTAGGGAACGGCGTCAGCCGCTCCTGAATGATTTCGGTGACTAGTGCGGCTTGGGTCATCGAGTAGCCGCTATAGGCGTGACTCGCGGCCGAGGGAATAGGCGGACGCCATCCTATCGGTGGATGGCGTCACTTCCGGTTTCCGAATGTCTCAGATTTGGCCGTTGGAAATACGGATTTGATCAAGCGCCCCCTGAAGGATCCACGACGCCGCGGTGCGGTCCACGACTTCCGCGCGACGCTTGCGGTTCAGGTCCAACTCTTCGATCAGGAAGCGCTCTACGCCCGCGGTGGACAGGCGTTCGTCCTGAAACGCGACGTTGACAGGGCGCAGGCGTTCCAGGTTTCGAGCAAAGGCACGGCACGACTGGGCCCGAGGGCCCTCAGTGCCGTCCATGTTGAGCGGCAAGCCGATGACAAGCGCCGACACGTCACGGCCCGCCATCAGTTTGAACAGTTCTTCGGCTTCCAACGTGAACTTGCTTTTGCGGATCAGCTTGAGGGGGCTGGCAATCATGCGGCTGCCGTCGGAAACGGCGACGCCGATGGTTTTCTCGCCAAGGTCCAGTCCGATCCACGGGGTGTTCGGAGGGCAGGCGGCGGGTAGGTCTTTTAGGTCATATACAGGCACGGCGATCCCTTACCCTGGTGACGCTGCAATTGCCATTGCCCGATAATCAGCCGGATCGTCGTTGAAGACGTTCGAGACGTAGCCTGATCATCCGGACCATAGCTGAAATCAGGACCAGCTAACCCGCGACATCCAATGCCCAAATCAGTATCAAATCGCCCGAATAGACCCATCGGCTGATCCATCCGAACGCCAGTACGCCGATGGCGATAGTGTTGGACAGGGTGATGGCGCGGCGAGTTGATGCGGGGTCGTCGTCCGCAGGCTTCAACAGGAAATCGTCGAAGCGATAATAGGCGGTCAGCGACAAGCCCGTGATGACCAAGAGAATGACGGCGATTAGCGCTAACGCCTTTCGCTCCTCAAGGATGCAAGATTGAGAGCCTCTAAGGGTCGCTTTTCGTGGGAACCGCTTGTCGAAGCGGCAGCAGGGCGGTAACCCACATATTCAATGTAGGCGCTTCGACTCCCTATCGTCGCGCTACCGGAATTTCGGAGACTTTCATGGCTATCGACGCCGCGACGGTGAGGCGGGTTGCCCACCTCGCACGTATCAAGACCCCCGAGGAACGACTGGAGCCGCTGGCCCAGGAGCTGAACGGCATCCTGAATTGGATCGAGCAGCTGAACGAGGTGGATGTTGACGGTGTTGAGCCGATGACCTCGAACGTGGCCCAGACCCTGCGTCTGCGCGAAGACGAAGTGACCGACGGCGACAAGGTTGCCGACGTGCTGTCGAACGCCCCGAAGGCAACCGACGGCTTCTTCGTCGTGCCGAAGGTCGTGGAGTAAGAGTTATGAGCGACCTGACCAAACTGACGCTGGTTGATGCCGTCGAAGGCCTCAAGACCAAGCAATTCTCGTCGGAAGAAATCACCAAATCCTTCCTGACCCAGATCGAAGCCTCGAACCCGAAGCTTAACGCCTACGTTGAAGTGACGGGCGAAAAGGCTCTGGAACAGGCGCGCGCATCCGACGCCCGTATCGCCAAGGGCGAGGGTGGTGCTCTGGAAGGCGCGCCGCTGGGCATCAAGGACCTGTTCTGCACTGAGGGTGTGCAAACGGCTGCTGGCTCGAACATGCTGCGCGGCTTTGTGCCGCCGTATGAATCGACCGTCACCGCCAACCTGTGGCGCGACGGCGCGGTCATGCTCGGCAAGCTGAACATGGACGAGTTCGCCATGGGCTCGGCCAACGAGACCTCGGCCTTCGGGCCGGTTGTGAACCCGTGGAAAGCCAAGAACGACGACGCGGCTCTGACGCCGGGTGGTTCGTCGGGTGGTTCGGCTTCGGCTGTTGCTGCTGACCTTTGCCTTGCGGCGACCGCATCGGACACTGGCGGCTCGATCCGCCAACCGGCGGCCTTCACCGGCACCGTAGGCATCAAGCCGACCTATGGCCGCGCCAGCCGCTTCGGCATGGTGGCGTTCGCTTCGTCGCTTGACCAGGCTGGCCCGATCACCAAGACGGTCAAGGACTCGGCTCTGCTGCTGAACTCCATGTGCTCGTTCGACGCCAAGGACTCCACCAGCCTCGACGTTCCGACCCCCGACTGGACCCAGTCGGTCGGCCAATCGGTCAAGGGCCTGCGCATCGGCGTTCCGGCTGAATATGTCGTTGACGGCATGCCGGAAGAGATCAAGGCGCTTTGGGCTCAAGGCGTTGAATGGCTTAAGGCTGCGGGCTGCGAGATCGTCGAGATCAGCCTGCCGCACACCAAATACGCTCTGCCGACCTACTACATCGTGGCTCCGGCTGAAGCGTCTTCGAACCTCGCACGCTATGACGGCATGCGTTTCGGCCACCGCGCCGAAGAGTTCTCCTCGCTGGACGACCTGTATGCCGCATCGCGCGCCGAAGGCTTTGGCAAGGAAGTGCAGCGTCGTCTGACCATCGGTGCCTATGTTCTGTCGGCTGGCTTCTATGACGCCTATTACGTCCGCGCCCTGAAGGTGCGCCGCCGTATCGCCGAGGACTTCGACAACGTCTGGGGCAAGGTGGACGCCATCCTGACGCCGTCGACGCCGTCGGCTGCGTTCAAGCTGGGCGACAAGCAGATCGACCCGCTGACCATGTATCTGAACGACGTCTTCACTGTCACGACCAACTTGGCCGGTCTGCCGGGCATTTCGGTTCCGGCAGGTCTGGACTCGAACGGTCTGCCGCTGGGCCTTCAGGTCATCGGCAAGGCACTGGATGAAGATACCGTCTTCAAGGTCGCAGGCGCGATCGAAGACTCCGCTGGCTTCGTTTCCAAGCCGGCTAAGTGGTGGTGAGCATGAGCGCGAACGCAACTGTAATCAAAGGCCGCACCGGCGATTGGGAAATCGTCATGGGCCTGGAAATCCACGCTCAGGTCGCCTCGAAGGCCAAGCTGTTTTCGGGCGCGGCTGTCGGCTTCGGTGCCGGCCCGAACGAGCAGGTTTCGCTGGTGGATGCCGGTTTCCCGGGCATGCTGCCGACCCTGAACAAGTTCTGCGTCGAGCAGGCGGTGAAGTCGGGTCTGGGTCTGCGCGCCCAGATCAACCTGAAGTCCCAATTCGACCGCAAGAACTACTTCTATCCGGACCTTCCGACCGGCTATCAGATCAGCCAGCTCTACCACCCGATCGTGGGTGAGGGCGTCGTCGAGGTTGAGGCCGAAGACGGCACCTTCTTCAACGTCGGCATCGAGCGCCTGCACCTTGAGCAGGACGCCGGCAAGCTGATCCACGACCTGTCGCCGACGGACTCCTACGTCGACCTGAACCGTGCGGGCACCGCCCTCATGGAAATCGTGTCGCGTCCTCACATCCGCTCGCCCGAACAGGCTGTGGCCTATGTGAAGAAGATCCGCACCATCCTGATGTACCTCGGCACCTGTGACGGTGACATGGAGAAGGGCAACCTGCGCGCGGACGTGAACGTGTCGGTTTGCCCGGTCGGCAACTACGACAAGTTCATGGAAACGGGCGACTTTAGCTTCCTCGGCACCCGTTGCGAGATCAAGAACGTCAACTCGTTCCGCTTCATCTCGCAAGCCATCAACTATGAGGCCCGTCGCCAGATCGAGATCGTGGAAGACGGCGGCAAGGTCGATCAGGAAACCCGCCTGTACGACCCCACCAAGGGCGAAACCCGCTCCATGCGTTCGAAGGAAGAAGCGCAAGACTATCGCTACTTCCCCGATCCGGACCTGCTGCCGCTGGTTCTGGAACAGGCATGGGTCGATGACATCAAGGCCAACCTGCCGGAACTGCCGGATGACAAGCGCCGTCGCCTGATGGACCAATATGGTCTGTCGCAATACGACGCCATCGTCCTGATCTCGGAACAGGCCAAGGCTGACTATTTCGAAACCGCTGCCAAGGGGCGCGACGCCAAGCTCGTTGCCAACTGGGTGACGAATGAAGTTTCGGCTCGTCTGGCTGCCGATAACCGTGACTTCAGCGACAACCCGCTTCCGGCAGCTCACGTTGCTGAACTGGTTGAGCTGATCGAAACGGGTGTCATCTCGTCCAAGATCGCCAAGGAAGTGTTCGACTACGTCTGGAAGGGCGAAGGCTCGCCGGCTGAAGTCGTCGAGAAACACGGCCTGAAGCAGGTCACTGACACCGGTGCGATTGAAAAGGCTGTCGACGATCTGATCGCCGCCAACCCTGACAAGGCCGCTGCTGTCGCCGAGAAGCCCCAAGCAATCGGCTGGTTCGTCGGTCAGGTCATGAAGGCCACTGGCGGCAAAGCCAATCCGGCTGCGGTGAATGACATCCTGAAGGCTAAGCTGGGTCTTTGATATTTGGGGGCTACGGCCCCCAAACCCCCGGCTTGTCGCTATCGCTCACCACGCGGTGGCTCGCTGCTTGAGCGACATAGGCGTGGGTATTAAAAAAGCCCCTGGAGCTTTGGCTTCAGGGGCTTTCTTTATGTTCTACGTGAAGTCTACCAGCGCCAAGCGTCGCGGATCACTTCGACGATGTAGCCGTCGTATTCGTCGATCAGGTAGATCGAGTTATCGACATAGACCCAGCGCGTGCCCACAGGGGGATAGCCGAGGCCGTAGGTGCGATAGTCGTTGACCTGATAGCGCCAGAAAACGTCCGGCAGGTACTGACCGACCTGCCAGTGGCGGTTCCAGTAGGAGCGCGGGACGCTATAGTAGCCATAGCCCGGTGCGAAGTAGAACCCGACGCGCATGCCGCTCCAGCTACGGAAGCGGTTGTCGTTACGCCACCAGTCCGAGCGGCGGTCGCGGTTGAAGTCACGACGCCATTGATCGGAATTCCAACGACGCTGGAAGTCGCGATAGTTGTCGCGGCGGTCCTGACGGTTGGCCCGCGGACGGTTGTTGTTACTGTCCCAGCGACGGGTGTCGTTGCGCCTGTCACGATCACGATCCCGATCGCGCTGATCGGGGCGGACACCGTTGGCGCGATCCAGTTGGCGCTGGGCTTCCTCTACGCGACGCTGGACCGGGCTTTGGTTACGACGGTCCTGCCCGCGATATTCGGGACGCTGTCCGCTGCGGTCCTCGGTGCGATACTGCGGGCGCGAGTTGTTGCGCTGATCCGGAGTACGCGCTTCGGGACTGCGCTGCGGTTGCGGGCGCTGTTCCTGAGAGCGTTGTTCCTGGCGGCGAGGCTCCTGACGACGCGACTCTTCGCGACGCGGCTCCGAGCGTTGCTCGCGTGCGGTGTCGCGGTCCAGCTGACGCTGGGCGCGTTCGACACGGCGCTGAACAGCGCTGTCCTGCGCTGTAGCCACAACCGGGGTTGCCAGCGGTAGCAGCATGCTGGTGATTGCGGTGAAGGTAAGCAGGGTACGTTTCATGTTGGGACCTCGCCCGTTTATTACGCCCTCAGAATGAACTCCGTCACATGAACTGTGACTGAATGGAGCGTTCAACTAACAAAGTTCATTCCAGATAAGAAAATGCCCCCGACGCGAGAGGCTGTCGGGGGCAAGTTTAGCTCGATGACTAGAAAGAGCCTGACTTAATAGATGCCGCTCAGGACACTGGTGATCAGGCCCGTAGCAATAGCAATCATCACAATGTCGTTGCCGGCATGGACGTAGCGGTAGCCGCGCGGTGCCGGACGCAGGCCGTAGAAGTACGGGTCGCGAACTTCATAGCTGCGATAAGCTGCCGGCAGGTAGGCACCGGTGCGCCAGCGATAGTTATAGTAGCGCGGTTCTACACGGTAATAGCCGCGGCCCGGTGCATACCAATAGCCGTTGCGCGCACCGCGATAGTCACGGAACTCGGGACGACCACGCCACCAGTCACGGTTCCCGCGTTCCCAGCGGGCCGGACCCGATACATGCGGGCGACCCTGCGGACGAACGTGCTGCGGACCCGGGCGATCATTGGGACGCATGTCACGGCCCGGACCGCGATCTCGGTCGCCCCGACGATCACCGCGTTCATAGCGACGATCATCACCACGATGGTGGCGGTCTTGAGCTTGCGCCAGCACAGGGGCGGCGGTCGTTGCCAGCGCCAAAGCGGCGATTGCGGCCTTAGTTGCGAACTTCATAGTCGCCTCCAAAGTTGAATCCTGTCTGACGCAACTCATGAGCCTTGCTGCCTGAACCGAAACTGAACTGTGCAGTCAGTATTTGGCAGGTCTTGTTCATATTCGTGCCTGTGGCATGACTGTTTGAACGCTAAAGGTGAGGGAGTATCGAATGTCTGCCCCAATCGAACTGTGGTTCTGGCCAACGCCGAACGGGATAAAAATCAGCATCGCGCTGGAAGAAATGGGTCTTCCTTACGAGGTTAAGCCCATCAACATCGGCACCGGTGAGCAGTTCGCAGCCGCGTTTCAGGCCCTGAGCCCGAACGGTCGCATGCCTGCCATCGTCGACTCTGATGGACCCGATGGCAAACCGCTCAGCATTTTCGAATCCGGCGCAATACTCCAATATCTGGGTCGCAAATCCGGTCAGTTTTACCCGTCCGAAGAGCGCGCACGGGTCGAGGTTGATCAGTGGTTATTCTGGCAGATGGCGGGGCTGGGGCCCATGGCCGGTCAAACACATCACTTCCGCCAATACGCACCCGCTATGATCCGCGACCAGCGGCAGCTGGCATATGGCGTCAATCGCTACACCAACGAAACGCACCGCCTGTACGGCGTGATGGATCGCCGCTTGTCTGATCGGGATTATCTGGCGGGGGAGTATTCCATAGCCGACATGGCCTGCTGGCCCTGGGTCATCCCGAGCCTTCAGGGTCAGAGCTTCGATGACTTCCCTAATTTGAAAGCCTGGCATGAACGGGTAGGGACGCGTCCCGCTGTTCAGAAGGGGAAGATCGTTGGTGCAGAACTCCGTCGGGATATCACCAATAACGGCAAAGATGCCGAAGCAGCGCGTCGCGTTCTATTTGGCCAGCGTAGCCGTTAACCAAAATTTCAAACCGCTGTTATTTGAATGCATCCAACGAGGTCGGGACAGAAGGTCCCACTTATGAGGATGTGACTATGATTAGTGTTCAAGATACGGCCGCTGATCTGTCTGGCGACCAACTGCCGCTGCCGACGCCCGATATGGATGGCGAGGCCTTGTTTAAACTGGGTCTTGCCTATTCATCCGGACAGGATGGGTGCCCGCTCGATCGTGTGTCGGCCCATATGATCTTCAATCTGGCCGCTATGAAGGGCTCGGTCGAAGCGCGGGAATACCGCAAGGAAATGAGCGCAGAGATGGGCAGCGAGGAGTTGGCAGAGGCTCAACGGGCCGCCCGCCGATGGATCGACACTGCTCCGGCACATGTCGCGGCCTGATTGGACGTATTCGGCGCAGCAAAGTCTGGACCCGACGGGCAGGGGAGGCTATGGACCCTCACGACTGTTTGTTGAGGATTTCGCCCATGCTCGCCCGCATCTATCGCCCGGCCAAGACCGCTATGCAGTCCGGCAAGGCCAAGTCGCGCGATTGGCGTCTTGAGTTCGAACCGGCGACGGCCCGTTTCAACGACCCGCTGATGGGTTGGAGCGGCACGACCGACATGAATGGCCAAGTGCGCCTGACCTTCGAAACCAAGGAAGACGCTGTGGCCTATGCCGAGCGTCACGGCATCGCCTTCCGCCTGCATGAGCCGAACGAAGCCCCGGTGATCATCAAGGCTTACGCTGACAACTTTGCGACCAACCGCAAGGTCTCCTGGACCCACTAAGTCCGACGGCAATGTTGCGAAAAGGCCAGCCATTCATTTGGCTGGCCTTTTGCATGTCCAGAATGCCACTGACATCTTGTCGAAAATCGCGAACCCCCTTACCAGTTCGCCGCACCCAAACTGCCAAGCGCCCTTAGCTCAACCGGATAGAGCACCCGCCTTCTAAGCGGACGGTTGCAGGTTCGAGTCCTGCAGGGCGCGCCAGGGTCTGCCTTACTGCGGGGCATCTAAGTGCATGACTAAGATACTCTGGACATCGGGCTATACGGCGGCGGAGCTCGAAAGGGCGCAGACGCGGTTTCGTATTAGCTTCCCGCCGGATTTGGTCGAACTTTTGCGGAATCGGCGTCCGGTCGAGGGGCCGGACTGGAATGACGAGCAAGAGGTTGTGTCCTCATTGGCTTGGCCATTTGAGGGTCTGCTGATCGATGTTGAGAAGAAAGGCTTGTGGTGGCCTGAATGGGGAGATCGCCCAACCGAGGTCACAGATCGCGAGGACGTACTTCGAGCGGTTGTCAGCAAAGCACCGAAACTCATTCCGATCTTGGCGCACCGATACTTGCCCGCGACCCCGAACGTGGCGGGCAACCCGATCTTCTCGGTCTATGGGTCTGATACCATTCACTATGGTGCCAATCTGGCGGACTATTTCGACAGAGAAGAGAACAGACGGGACGAGCAGCCTTGGACAGAGCTTCGCGAGATTGACTTCTGGTCGGAGCTCGTACGGCGCAATGGCAGCTATGACGATCCGGAAGTCTATGACTAGCGGTCGGCCTTAGACATCGGACCGTAATCTGTGTTCACTAAACACAGCGTATTTTGGCGATAACTGCGTAGATTTGAAGCATGTCCACGAGATCGGTATTTCAAGTAGACGTGCTGATATAGTAGATATCGGCGTCGGCCTAAAAGACGAAGTGCAGTTGTTTTAATACTTTAGATAGATTTGATTTCAATAAATCAAGTTTGGGTAGCATTTAACGCGCGCTCTTTCGGCTGATCTTATGCAAAGTCGTTTGGAGCCTAATCCAAGTTGTCGAGTTCCGCCGTTGTCTGTCGCGCTTCAGTTGTAATTTCGGTTTACGAGAACGAGCGATGGATTGCTCAGCAGATCGAGAGCTTGCTGGAGCAATGGCGTCCGGACATCGACCTCGTCATCATTGACGACGGATCCAGTGATCGCAGCCTCCAAGTCGCGCTGGATGCAATCGCCACGCGGCCGGACGTGTCGGCTGTCGTCGTGCGTAACGACCGACGCTCGGGGCTGGCCGTCATACAGCAAGTTCTGCCGCTGTCGAAAGCTGAGATCATCATTCAGGCCGACAGCGACGACGTTTCGTTGCCCGGTCGACTTGATGCGATCCTGTCCCGTTTCGACGCCGATCCAGAGTGCAAGCTGGTGACGTCCAACGCCCTGCGCACATCGATGGAAGGCCTTCCGATAGCGATCGAGGACGTAGAACACGATGATTGCATCCTCAAAGATCCCTTCGACGCGGTGTCCAAAATCTTTGACGTGCGCTGGATCGGTGCGACGTCCGCATTCCATCGTAGTCTGATTGAAGACTTCCCGCTGGACACCGTGCTTTGCCCCTATGGGCTGGACCTTATTCTGGGCCCGCGGGCGAGCCTTGTCGGGACGCATCACTACATCTGCGAACCGTTGATCGAGTGGCGCCAGCACCCACGAAATACCCACCGCGTCGAAGGTGCCCTGAGCACAAATAATGCCGTCAAGGACCGCTATCTCTATCTGGAACTGGCGGCGTGGGCCCAGCGCGTGCGCGATATCGAACATCTGCTGTCGACGGCATCTGCCTCTGCGGTGCCGGAGGGACTGCTCGAGTTTGCGCGTGCAAAGTTCATGCATCAGTTCGCTGAGTGGAGCTTGCTGCACAACGAGGTCATCTCGAGTGGAGGTCAGACTGCGCCGACGTTGGGCGGTGCAACCGCGATCTCCGTGCCGCCCATCGTCACGATCGCAGCAAATACGACCCGCTATTTCGGCGCGTCGGATGTTCTGGGCAATGCAGCAGGGCAGTGGGCCGGCATTTTCCCTCCTGAAGACGACTGGAACTGGACCGGACGTCGCGGCCTGTTGGTGTTCAGAGCACCTGGTGCCCGTACTATCCGCGTGACGTTGTCGGGTTTGTTGTTCCTTGGCGAGCAGAGCGTGTCGCTGAGGATCGGGGGCGGGGATTGGGTCTCCGCTACATTGTCCGGCGGGATCAGCACGGTGACATTGAACATCGAGCCGACCCATGAACCGATCACGCTGAGGATCGAAGCCCCTTCAGCAGTGCGACCGTCGCAAGCGGGTTATAACGAAGACAACCGCTGCCTCGGTGTCTGCCTCCGCTCGATCGAAGCAATTACCTAAGAATAGTGGTTCAGGATGTAGCGGGTCGACGCCGTCGGTACGGCCAAAGTGCCGTCCGGCATGTCCTCGCGTATGACGGTGTTGGGGGCGATCCGGCAGTTGTTCCCGATCTTGAGGCCCGCTTCGATGCGTGCGCCCATGCTGATGATGCAGTTCTCCCCAATGTGGGTGTCGCTGGCGACCGTGGCACCGGGCAGGACGTTGGTGTGGTCGCCGATCGTAACCCTCGCTCCCAGAACAACACCCGGCATAATCGAGGCGTGACGGCCGATGGTGGCATCAGCGCATGTGGCGAAGGGGGCGATGAACGTGCCTTCGCCAACCTCGGCATAGGGCGATACCGCGGCCCGATGATCTATATAGGATGTCCAGATCACGCGTCGCAGCGGCGGGCGTAGGATCAGGCTGGCTCGGGCCGCGGGATCAGCGACCGTGATGATGGCTCGCCATTCGGGACCTTCGTAGGTGTCGATGGGTTGGACGGTATGGCCGTGGACAATGGCCCCCGCACGATCATCCAGAATGGCAGAGACGATGACCCCAGCGTCGTTCAAGACGCCCAGAAGGTTGTTCGCATTGCGCCCCCCGCCGACCAGTACGATCCGTTTAGCAGAGGATCGGAGGGCATCGCGGTGTTCGTCGCTAAAGGTCAGGGCGTCCATAAAAAGCCGATTATCCAACTGGCACATGTGGGGTCGGCAAACGCGTCGCCACCGTCACGAAAACCAGAGGTTTATAATCGTGATTTTAGGAACGGTGTAGCTTAATGCGCTGGTTTTTAGGTAAATTCTCCGCATTAAGCCTGTCGCGTGGACAAGGGGTAACGCCACTTTCTCGCCGTGCGTGCGCTCTCGTTTGGCAATGCAATTTTGGGGTGTGTCGAGTGCGCTCGGCCACCGCCGCGATGGGGCGATGGCCGAACTTGCCGGTCAGTCCTCGGTCAATTCGGATCGCCGCTTCATTGTGCGTGCGGCGAATGTGGGCAGCACGAGCAGGGTGAGGGCAGTGGCCGTGATAAGGCCGCCAATGACAACGGTCGCGAGCGGCTTTTGAACCTCTGCACCAGCACCCGACGCGATGGCCATGGGGATGAAGCCAACAATCGCCACCAGCGCCGTTGTTAAAACGGCCCGCAGGCGACTGAAGGCACCATAGAGCGCGGCATCAGGCGGGGTGTGACCGCTCTGCAAGCGCTCGCGAATGGCCTGCATCAGCACCAGTCCGTTAAGTGTGGCCACCCCTGATACAGCGATGAAGCCAACGGCGGCTGACACCGAGAACGGCATCCCTCTCAGCAACAGGGTAAATGCGCCACCGACAAGGGCCAACGGCACACAGGCAAACACCAGTCCCGCCTCCGCTATCGAACCCAGCGCGACAAACAGGATGATACCGATCAGGACCAGCACTACAGGGATCACCAGCCCCAGTCGCTGTTCGGCGCGTTTCAGGTTTTCGAATTGGCCACCCCATTTCAGCGAGTAGCCTGTCGGCAGTTGGACGTCCTTCGCGACCCGTTTCTGCGCGTCGGTGACGAACCCGCCCAGGTCGCGACCGCGGACATTGGCCTGAACAACCATGCGGCGGCTGCCGTCGTTGCGGATTATCTGGTTCTGGCCTCCCTTCACCTGAATACGCGCCACCGTGGATAGCGGGATGGTGACGCCGTTGGCCGTGGTGATCGGAATGGCGGCCAGCGCAGCCGGATCGTTGCGCTCTTCATCGTTCAGTCGCACGACGACGTTGAAGCTGCGGTCGCCTTCGAAGATTTGGCCCGCTTCGGTACCGCCGATGGCCGTGGACACGGCATCGGACACATCCCCCGCCGACAGGCTAAAGCTGGCGGCTGCAAAGCGGTCGATAGCAACCGTCAGAGTGGGCAGGCCCGATACCTGTTCTACCCGAAAATCCGCCGCGCCAGTGGTTGCGCGTAGGGCGTTGGCAACCTGATCGGCGGCGGCCTGAAGCTGGGTGAAGTCGTCGCCATAGACCATGACGGCCAGATCGGTGCGCACGCCGGAGATCAGCTCGTTGAAGCGCAACTCGATAGGTTGGCTAAACTCGAAGCTGTTGCCCAGTTGGCGTGATGCAACCTCTTCAAAGCGAGCGATCAGTTCCTCTTTCGGTAGCTTCGGATTAGGCCATTCTTTTCTAGGTTTGAGGATGATAACCGCGTCGGAGATGTTGGGCGGCATGGGGTCAACGGCTGCTTCGGCAGTGCCGGTCCGCGAAAAGATGGTTTTCACCTCCGGCTGTGCCTTTATGGCGCGCTCCAGTGCCATTTGCATGGCCAACGACTGATCAAGCGAGGCCGATGGGACGCGAAGCGCCTGCATGGCTACGTCGCCTTCATCCAGCGTCGGGATGAACTCGCGTCCAAGCGACATGAACGCCAGTGTACCCGCCAACAGCATGGCGCAGGCCGAGATGATCACGATCTTCGGGCTGTCGACCGCGCGGCGGATCGCAGGCTCGATCCAGCGGCGAGCAAAGCGGAGGATGGCCGTTTCATGCTCGTGCGCGTGACCGTTTTCGTCGACTTCCACCTTCTTCGGATCCCGCACCAAAAGCGCGGTCATGGCTGGCACAAAGGTGAAGGAGAAGATGAACGCACCCACCAGCGCCAGCATGACCGTCGCACCCATGGGGATGAAGGTTTTACCCTCGACGCCTCCCAGCAGAAGGAGCGGTGTGAACACTAACAGGATGATGAGCTGTCCAAAAGCGGCAGGCTTGATCATCTGTTTGGCGGCCTGTCCGGCCACGTTCAGGCGTTCCGAGCGCGTCAGGGCGCGCCCCAGATCGGCCCGGCGCTGGCTGAGCATCAGCAGGGTGTTCTCGACCACAACCACAGCACCATCGACCAGAAGGCCGAAATCCAAAGCGCCAAGGCTCATCAGATTACCGCTGATGCCAAAGCGGTTCATGCCCACGACCGCGAACAGGAAGCTGATCGGGATCATCAAGGCCGTGATCTTTGCGGCGCGTATGTTCCCCAGCAACAGGAACAGCACCACGATCACCAGCAGCGCGCCTTCAGTCAGGTTCTTGGCTACCGTCTTGATGGTCGAGTTCACCAGCGCACTGCGGTTCAGGACGGGTTCTGCGACGATATCCGGCGGGAGGGTTGCGTTGACTTCCTCCAGCCGTCCGGCTGCGTTTTGGGCGGCCGTGCGGCTGTTCTCGCCCGCCAGCATCAGCCGTGCCAACAACGGTTTCGTGCCCGTCACGACTGGCGGCTCCTAGGCGCGTGGACTGCCCGATCTCGACAGTTGCGACGTCGGTGACCCGAACGACAAGGCCATTGCGATTGACCACAGGCGCTTGTGCTAGATCTTCGACGGACTGGGCCAATGCGTCGGTACGAACAGTCAATGCCTCGCCCGAGCGCTGGATGTACCCCGCACCCGATTGGGTGTTGGCGCGGTCCAGCGCTTCGACCAGCTGGGCCAGGCTGATGCCATAGGCCGACAGCTTGGGGGCATCGGGACGGACAGCATATTCCTTCACATCGCCGCCGTTGACGTCCACGCCTGCCAGCCCTTTGGCCGTGCGCATACGCGGCGCGACGGTCCAGTCCTGCACGGTTCGCAGATAGGTCGAGCGTGCGCGCGGCGTGGTCAGGCGTTCACCTTCGGGCGTCAGATAGCTTCCGTCCGGTTGCCAGCCCGCTTTTCCGGCTTTGGCCTTGCTCGCGTCGAAGGGTTTGAAATCGACCGTCCACATAGGACTTCGCCGAGCCCCGTCGTGATCGGAGCCAGCGCAGGCTCGACGCCATCGGGCAAACGCTCTCGAGCCTGCGCCATACGTTCGGCCACCTGCTGGCGGGCGAAGTAGATGTCGGTCGCGTCGGTGAAAATGACCGTGACCTGACTGAACCCGTTTCTGGTCAGTGATCGCGTGCTTTCCAGCCCAGGAATACCCGCCATGGCGGTTTCCAGTGGATAGGTGACCTGTCGCTCCATCTGCTCGGGTGCGAGGGCAGGGGCTACGGTGTTGATCTGTACCTGACGGTTGGTGATGTCAGGCACGGCATCGATAGGCAGTTTCGTTAGCTGGAACAAACCCCAGAAGGTGAACAAAACGGTCGCCAGAATGACGAACCAGCGAAAGCGGACAGAAGCCGAAATGATTTTACTGAACATAGGGCGTCCTCAGTGACCGTGCTCGGCTTCGCCGCGGGCCATTTCGGCCTTAAGCAGGAAGGCGTTGGTCGAGGCGACGAGTTCTGTGCCGGAAAGACCGCGCAGAATTTGCGTCTGTCCGGCGGCTGCCGTGCCGACGAGAACGGAATGGGCACGGAAGCCTGTGGTCGTCTTGACGAAGACGACAGTCGCACCATCGACGGTTTGAATGGCGCTGGATGGCACCGAGACTCCGCCTCCTTCATTGCCGCCCGTTACGACGAATGCCGTGACCGTTGAACCGGCGGGGTGTTTGTGCCCAGTGGCTGTGCCCTGACGACAGTTGCGCCGCTGTTTTGCAGATCTGCGCCTACGGCTACGCCGACGATGCGGGCATCAAACTCGCCTTGAGGGCCGATTACCTTGATCACGGTTCCGGACTTGATCAGGTGCGCCACTGCGGGCGGCGCGTTAACACCAACTCGACTCTGTTCGGATTGGTGACTTCGGCCAGCACGGTGCCTTGGGTGACGAAGCCACCGGGGCCGACTTGCACGTTGGTGATCACCCCGGAAATCGGGCTGACGATTGACGCACGTCCGCTGGCGCTTGGCGATCCGGCTGCGGAAGCCCGAGCGGTGTCGGCTTTTAGCGCGGCACCTTCGCCACTGACGACCGTAGCAATCGGCTGGCCAGCACGAACCGCCTGACCGGGCGCGACCAACAGGCGCTCAACCGCCCCCGAGAGATTGGCCGTGATCGCCGCCTTGGCGTCGGTCATCGGCTGAACACGACCGGACAGGCGTGTCTCTGCGCCGCCACCCGATTTCACGGCGACAACCTCGATTCCCGCTGCTGTGATCTGCTGAGCGGACAGCTCGATCGCGCCATCATCGGCTTGCGGCTCTTCCTCGGCCAGCGCGGATGCAGGCCGTGGTTCTGCCTTGGCGGTATCGGGTTGGGAACGTTGGCCAATGACGAAGCCGCCAGCAGCCATAACAAGGGCGATGGCGGCAGCACCTGCCACAAGCCCGGTTCGGCAACAGTTTCTGTTTCATCACAGATTTCCTTGGAACGGGGCGCGACCCTCGAGACGCGCGAGGTCAATTTCAGCCCGTACCCCGGCCAGTCGGGCATCCACCGACGCCGAGCGCGCAGAGATCAGCGCCGTGCGGGAGGCCCGCAGTTCAAGTTGCGAGATACGCCCAGCCTCACTGCCGATCCGCGCGAGCCGATAGGCTTCTTCGGCCGCGTTACGCCTGCATCGGCTGCGGCGATGCGATTGGTCGAGGACGACAACCGCGCAACCGCACCTCGGCGCTCGGCCATGGCGTCCTGACGCGCGGACAGGACGCGAGCCTCAGCCGCAGTTTGCTCGGCACGGGCGGCATCGATGTTGCCACGGTTTCGGTCAAACAACGGCAAGGACACGCTTAACCCAACGGTCAGCGCGGTTTCGTTCTCAAGCCCATAGCGCGTGACGCCAGCGCTTGCTGTGACGTCAAGGCGGG